>NZ_JALPKN010000300.1 GCF_023630195.1 Actinotalea sp. C106
CGCGCGGTCGGGCACCGGCGACGAGGAGAACCGCGTACCCGGTCGCCAGGAGCACCGCCCCGCCGGCGAGGACCGCGAGCACGCCGAAGGACGTCCCCGGCCCCCCCGTGCCCAGCTGCGCGCGGACGCCGTCCACCACGGCGATCTCGGCCGTCCGGTGGACCAGGAAGGCCGCCCCGCCCCAGCAGAGGACCGCGCCGCCCAGGGCCGGGGACCAACGGGGGACGGTACGGGGCGTCGTCGGCGCGGAGGTCACCGGCTCATGATGGTCGAGCCGGCCCCGCTCCGTCCACGCCCCCGGGGGCGCAGCCGGCGTCCGCGCAGGAGAGCAGAGACGCCGACGGCGCCGTCCCCCGCGAGGGAACGGCGCCGTCGGCGTCAGAGGCGCTGGAGGCTCAGATCAGGCCGAGCCCCTGGACCGCGTCGCGCTCCTCGACGAGCTCGGCGACCGAGGCGTCGATCCGCGAGCGCGAGAAGTCGTTGACCTCGAGCCCCTGGACGATCTCCCACCGACCCCCGGTCGAGGTGACCGGGAAGGAGGAGATGAGCCCCTCGGGCACGCCGTAGGAGCCGTCCGAGACGATCGCGGCCGAGGTCCAGGCGCCCTGCGGGGTGCCCAGGACCCAGTCGTGCACGTGGTCCACGGCCGCGTTGGCCGCCGAGGCCGCCGAGGACGCGCCCCGGGCCTCGATGATCGCCGCGCCGCGCTTGGCGACGGTGGGGATGAAGGTGTCCGCGAGCCACGCCTCGTCGACCAGCTCGGTGACGGGCTTGCCCGCGACCGAGGCGTGGAAGACGTCGGGGTACTGGGTGGCCGAGTGGTTGCCCCAGATCGTGAGCTTCTCGATGTCCTTGACGCTCGCCCCGGTCTTGGTGGCGAGCTGGGACAGCGCACGGTTGTGGTCCAGGCGGGTCATCGCCGTGAAGCGCTCGGCGGGCACGTCCGGGGCGTGCGAGGCGGCGATGAGCGCGTTGGTGTTGGCGGGGTTGCCCACCACCAGCACGCGCACGTCCTGCGCGGCGACCGCGTTGATCGCCTCGCCCTGGGGCTTGAAGATCCCGCCGTTGGCCTCGAGCAGGTCGCCGCGCTCCATGCCCTTGGTGCGGGGACGGGCCCCCACGAGCAGGGCGACGTTCGCACCCTCGAAGCCGACGCGCGGGTCGTCGGCGATGTCGATCGACTCGAGCAGCGGGAAGGCGCAGTCGTCGAGCTCCATCGCGGTGCCCTCGGCGGCCTTGACCCCCTGGGGGATCTCGAGCAGCCGCAGACGCACGGGGGTGTCAGCCCCGAGCATCTGGCCCGAGGCGATGCGGAAGAGCAGGGCGTAGCCGATCTGACCGGCCGCCCCGGTGACGGTGACGGTGACGGGAGCGTTCTGGGACATCGATGTCTCCTTGGGTCGGTGCCGGATCAGGCGAGGCGCGCGGCGAGGTTCTCGTCGAGGGCCGCGAGGAACTCCTCGGTGGTCAGGTACGGCTGGTCGGGGCCGATGAGCATGGCGAGGTCCTTGGTCATCTTGCCGCTCTCGACGGTCGTGATGACGACGTCCTCGAGGGTGGTGGCGAACTCGGTGACCTCGGGGGTGCCGTCGAGCTTGCCACGGTGGGCCAGGCCCCGCGTCCAGGCGAAGATCGACGCGATCGGGTTGGTCGAGGTCGGCTTGCCCGCCTGGTGCTGGCGGTAGTGCCGGGTGACCGTGCCGTGCGCGGCCTCGGCCTCGACGGTCTTGCCGTCAGGGGTCATCAGGACGCTGGTCATCAGGCCGAGCGAGCCGAAGCCCTGGGCGACCGTGTCGGACTGGACGTCGCCGTCGTAGTTCTTGCAGGCCCAGACGTAGCCGCCCTCCCACTTCATCGCCGCGGCGACCATGTCGTCGATCAGGCGGTGCTCGTAGGTGAGGCCCTTCTCGGCGAAGGCAGCGGCGAACTCGGCGTCGAACACCTCCTGGAAGATGTCCTTGAAGGCGCCGTCGTAGGCCTTGAGGATCGTGTTCTTGGTCGACAGGTACACGGGATAGCTGCGCTGCAGCCCGTACGCGAACGAGGCCCGGGCGAAGTCACGGATCGACTCGTTGAAGTTGTACATGCCCATCGCGACGCCACCCTCCTCGGGGTAGGTCACGACCTCCTGGTGGATCGGCTCGGAGCCGTCGGCCGGGGTGTAGGTCATGGTGAGCGTGCCGGCGCCGGGGACCTTGAAGTTGGTCGCCTTGTACTGGTCGCCGTGGGCGTGACGACCGATGATGATCGGCTTGTTCCAGCCGGGCACCAGGCGCGGGATGTTGCTGATGATGATCGGCTCGCGGAAGACGACGCCACCGAGGATGTTGCGGATGGTCCCGTTGGGCGAGACCCACATCTTCTTGAGGCCGAACTCCTCGACGCGGGCCTCGTCGGGGGTGATGGTGGCGCACTTGACGCCCACGCCGTGCTCCTTGATGGCGTGCGCTGCGTCGATGGTGACCTGGTCGTCGGTCGCGTCGCGGTGCTCGATGCCGAGGTCGTAGTAGCGCAGGTCGATGTCGAGGTACGGGTGGATCAGGCGGTCCTTGATGAACTGCCAGATGATCCGGGTCATCTCGTCGCCGTCCAGCTCGACGACCGGGTTGACGACCTTGATCTTGCCCATGCGGAACTCCCGTTGCTCGGTGACTCGTGATCTCGTGCGGTGGCTCGACGGCCTCGGCGGTGACCTGCTGCGCGCCCGGTGCTCCTGCTCGTGCTCGGCCCGCGCTGGGTACCGAGGCGCCTGCGGCCACCCGCCCAGGGGCCGCGCGCGACGCCGACGGCGGTCCGCGGCGCTGCGATGCTGCGTCGCCAGATTACTCGACATCGAGAGATCTCACCGCATGCCTCGGGCACGAGATCTCGACGATGCGACGTCGCGGAGGTGAACTCCGGGCGCGAGCCTGGGAGGACCGGTCGGTCAGACCCCGGGGGCGAGGACCAGCACACCCATCGCGACGGCGAGGCCGCCCAGGGTCACGGCGTCCTGCCAGGTCGAGCGCACCGCGACGCCCTCAGGGTGACGTCCACGGCCCACGAGCCGCGCGACCGCGGCGGCGACGAGGGTACCGATGATCACGACGACGCCGACCTGGGCGTCGACCACCTCGGTCGCGACGCAGGCGAGGGCGATCGCCGTCGCCACCAGCCACAGGGCGGGGGCGCGGTGCCGCTCGTGCGCCTCGGCCTGCGGTTCGCTCACGCGGGGAGACTACCGTGAGGCCGTGCTCACCCCTGGTCCTGCCCCCCGGTCCGTCGTCGTCGTCGGGGCCGGCCTGGCCGGCAGCCAGACGGTCGCAGCTCTCCGGGCCCAGGGGTTCGACGGGCACGTCACCGTGCTCGGCGCCGAGGGCCTCCCCCCGTACGACCGTCCGCCGCTGTCCAAGGAGCTCCTCACCCGCAGCGAGCCCGCCTGGCTGAGCGAGGAGCTCGGCACCGACCTGGGCCTCGCCGACGACGTCCGGCTCGACGAGCCCGCCACCGCCCTCGAGCACGACGCCGACGGGGTCACCGTCCGGACCTCCCCGGGGGGCTCGGGGGGCCGGCGCGAGGTGCGGGGCGACGTCGTCGTGCTGGCCACGGGCTCCGGGGCGTCCCGGCCG
>NZ_JALPKN010000301.1 GCF_023630195.1 Actinotalea sp. C106
GCTCCGGGGCCGCCGCCGCGGCCCCCGCCTCGAGGGCCGCGAGCCGCGCCCGGGCCGCCGCCAGGCCCTGCTCGACCTCGGTCCGGCGCTCGCGCAGGGCGCTCTCGTCGGCGAGCTCCTGCTCGAGGGTGGCGCTGAGCTGGGCCAGGTCGTCGGCCAGCAGCCGGGCCCGGGCGTCCCGCAGGTCCGCCTGGACCGTCTGGGCCCGGCGCGCGACCTGGGCCTGCTTGCCGAGGGGGCCGAGCTGGCGGCGGATCTCCGAGGTCAGGTCGGTGAGCCGGGTGAGGTTGGCCTGCATCGCGTCGAGCTTGCGCAGCGCCTTGTCCTTGCGCTTGCGGTGCTTGAGGACCCCGGCGGCCTCCTCGATGAAACCGCGGCGGTCCTCGGGTGTCGCCCGCAGCACCTGGTCGAGCTGCCCCTGCCCGACGATGACGTGCATCTCGCGGCCGAGCCCCGAGTCCGACAGCAGGTCCTGGATGTCCAGGAGCCGGCACGAGGACCCGTTGATCGCGTACTCCGAGCCCCCGCTGCGGAACAGGGTCCGCGAGATGGTGACCTCGGTGTAGTCGATCGGCAGGGCGCCGTCGGTGTTGTCGATGGTGAGGCTGACCTCGGCGCGGCCCAGGGGCGGACGCCCCGAGGTGCCCGCGAAGATGACGTCCTCCATCTTGCCCCCGCGCAGGGACTTGGCCCCCTGCTCCCCCATCACCCAGGACAACGCGTCGACCACGTTGGACTTGCCCGAGCCGTTCGGCCCGACGACGCAGGTGACCCCGGGCTCGAACCTCAAGGTCGTCGCCGAGGCGAAGGACTTGAAGCCCCGCAGGGTCAGCGTCTTGAGGTGCACGGGGCAGAGCCTAGGAGGTGGCGGGGGCCAGCTCCGGGAACCACAGCCCGATCTCGCGGGCGGCGGACTCGGTCGAGTCCGACCCGTGGACGAGGTTCTGGGTCACCGCCAGGCCCCAGTCCCGTCCGAGGTCGCCACGGATGGTGCCCGGGGCCGCGGTGGTCGGGTCGGTCGTGCCCGCCAGGCTCCGGAAGCCCTCGATCGCCCGGTGGCCCTCCACGACGACGGCGGCGACCGGACCCGAGCCCATGAACTCGACCAGGGGGGCGTAGAAGGGCTTGCCCTCGTGCTCGGCGTAGTGCGCGCCCAGCAGGTCGTCGTCGGCGGTGCGCAGGTCGAGGGCGACCAGCGTGTACCCCTTGGCCTCGATGCGTCGCAGGACCTCTCCCACCAGTCCGCGGCGGACGCCGTCGGGCTTGACCAGGACGAGGGTGCGCTCAGCTGCAGTCATGGGGCAACCCTAGCGGGGAGTCTCAGGAACCCGTGACCAGCTGTCCGCGCTCGCGCCGCTCGCGGTCGATCCGCCCACCGAGGCGCAGCGCGACGACCCAGAGCACCACGAAGATGCCGCCGACCACGAACATCATGGGCAGGGCGATCCCGGTGAGCAGCACGGCTAGCTGCAGCGCGGACCCGACGACGTAGCCCCCGGGCCACCGGAGCATGCCCGCGGCGAGGACCAGGGACAGGACGAGGGCCCCGCCGACCCCCCACAGCACGGACCCGGGGGCCAGACGCAGGCCGTACCCGGTCAGCGTCGCGAAGACCACGACGAAGGCCTCGAGGACCAGGATCGTCGACGCGAACTGGTGGCGTGCCGAGCGCAGCGGTCGCGGTGCGCCACCCTCGGGCTCGCCGTCGGGCCCGGTCTGCTCGGGTCCGGACGGCCCGGCTCCGGTCTGCTCAGCGCTCACCCCGTCAGGCTACCGGCGCGGGGCCCGGTCCTGGGCCGACGGATCCCCTGGGGCCTCGGCCTCCGCCACGAGGAGCACTCCGCCGGCCTGCTCCGTGGCGGACGCCGCAGCCGGGGCGGACGCACCCGCCCCCTCCGGGGTCACCTCGGCCGCGGAAGGGGCGGCAGCGACCGCCTCGCCGCGGGCCACCATCCCGGCGACGTCGGACAGCGGCACCTCGCGCAGGAGGAGCGTCAGCACGAAGCCCACGGCCACGAGGGGAACGAGGTACCAGAACGCGGGAGCGAGGGCCTCGGCGAAGACGTTCACCACGCCGTCGCGCACCTCCTCGGGGAGCTCGGCCACCAGGGCCGGGGTCAGCGAGGTCGCCCCCTCCCCCGCCCCGGTCACGCCTGCGGGGAACAGCGGCTCGAGGCGCTCGGTCAGCCTGCCCGTGAAGATGGTGCTGAACAGGGCGACGCCGACCGCGGCACCGATCTCGCGGAAGAAGTTGTTCGCGCTCGTCGCGGTGCCGATCTCGTGGGGGTCGACCGAGTTCTGCACGGCCAGCACGATGGTCTGCATCACCAGCCCCAGCCCGGCCCCCAGGACGAAGATCATCATGCCGAAGAGCAGCATCGAGATGTCGCCCGTGAGCTGGGTCAGCCAGACCAGGCCCAGGGTGGCGACCGCCATGCCGACGACGGGATAGCGCCGGTAGCGACCCGTGCGGGTGATCGCGAACCCCGAGGCGATGGCCGTGAGCATGACCCCGACCATCATCGGGAGCATGAGGAAGCCCGACTGGGTGACCCCTGCGCCCGTGGCCATCTGCAGGAAGGTCGGCAGGAAGGTCAGCGCCGCGAACATGCCCGAGCCGATGATGAACCCGATGGTCGTGGCGATCGCGAAGGTGCGGTTCCGGAACAGGTGCAGGGGCAGCAGGGGCTCCTGCGCGCGCTGCTCGACCCGGACGAAGGCCACGGCGGCGAGCACCGTGCCGATGACGAGGGCCAGCAGCCGCGGGTCGGACCAGTCGTAGCCGCCGTCGGCCGCGTCGCTGAAGCTCTCCCAGGAGGTCGCGAGCACGAGGCCCGAGGTCGCGAGGACCATGAGCACGATCCCGGCGACGTCGATCTTGCGTCCCGAGCGGTGGCTCGGCAGGCGCAGCGCGAACCAGGCGACCGCGAAGGCCCCGATCCCGATGGGGACGTTGATCCAGAAGGCCCAGCGCCAGGTCAGGTGGTCGGTGAAGAACCCGCCCAGCAGGGGCCCGACGACGGCCGCGATGCCGAACAGGGCACCCATCGGTCCCATGTACCTACCCCGCTCCTTGGCCGGCACGATGTCAGCGATGATCGCCTGCGAGAGGATCAGCAGCCCGCCGCCACCCAGCCCCTGCACGCCGCGCCAAGCCACGAGCTCGGTGAAGGAGTCCGCCAGGGCGGCCCCGACCGAGGCCAGGGTGAACAGCCCGATGGCCGCGAGGAACGGGTAGCGACGACCCCACAGGTCGCCGAACTTCCCGTACAGGGGCATGACGATCGCGACCGCGAGGATGTACGCCGTCACCAGCCAGCCCTGGTGCTCGACCCCGTCGAGCTCGCCGACGATCGTGGGCATCGCCGTGCCGAGGATCGACTGGTCGAGGGAGGACAGGAACATGCTGGCCATGAGCGCCCCGAAGATCACCCAGACGGTGCGGGGGGTCAGGACGACGAGGGTCGCGCCCTGGGCACGGGTGGGTGCGGCGGACATGGCAGACCTCGGATCGGCGAGCGGGTGGGGCCGGCGTCGACGGACGCGGGCGTGGGTGCGGGGGCTCGGCGCTGAGCGGGTGACGGGGCGGTCGGGTGGCGGGGCG
>NZ_JALPKN010000302.1 GCF_023630195.1 Actinotalea sp. C106
GCCGCCGCCGTGGTCGTCGGGACGCGCGGCCGCGGGGGCTTCGCCGAGCGGCTCCTCGGCACCGTCTCCTCGGCCCTCCCGGCCCACGCGCACTGCCCGACGGTCGTGGTGCCCTTCCGCCAGGCTGACCTGGACGAGGGCCGTCCGCAGCGCGGCACCAGCGGGGTACGGCGCATCGTCGTCGGCGTCGACGGGTCGGCGGCCGCCGAGGCTGCCCTGGCCCACGCGATCCACGAGGCGGAGATCTGGGACGCCGAGCTCACCGCGGTCGCGGGGGTGCCGGTCGGCTCAGGCGCCGGGATCCTGGCCTGGTTGCCAGCCGCGGTCGACCACGAGGCGGTGCTGCGGGACGTGGCCGAGGGGCTCGACGTCGTCGTGGACCGTGCCCTCGCCGACCACCCTGGGGTGCAGGTGCGGCGCCACGTGCTGGACGGCACCGGGGCGGCACTGCTGACGGAGTTCTCGACGGCGGTGGACCTGGTGGTGGTCGGTTCCCGCGGGCGGGGCGGGTTCGCGGGCCTGCTGCTGGGCTCGACCAGTCAGGCCGTGCTGCACCACGCCGTGTGCCCGGTGACCGTGGTCACGACCCGGCGGCAGGACGAGTGGTCGCCGACGTCGGTCGGGGACTGAGAGTCTCCTCGGCGCGTCGGACGAGCGGGGTCAGGACGACGGTGGACCGGGTGCGCCGCACGAAGGGCTCGGCGTTGATCCGCTCGACCACCTCGTCGAGGTGCCGTACGTCCCGCGCGCGGATCTGCACGACGGCGTCGGCCTCGCCCGTCACGGTGCTGGCGGCGATGATCTCCGGGTACCGGGTGAAGGCCACGCGCATGGTGAGCGGGCTGGTGGAACCGCCGCAGTGGACCTCGACGTAGGCCTCGGTCGACCAGCCCAGGGCCGCGGGGTCCACGCGGGCCGTGAAGCCGCTGATGACGCCGTCGGCCCGGAGCCGGTCCACGCGTCGCTTGACCGCGGAGGCCGAGAGGTTCACCCGTGCGCCGACGACCGCGAAGCTGGCCCGCGCGTCCTGCGCGAGGTGCTCGAGGATCGCGGCGTCGAGCGGGTCGAGCGTGCGGACCTGGCGCGCAGGGCTGTCGAGTCCGCCGCCGCGCGCGCCGTCGAGGCCCCCGCCGTCCTGATCCATGGGGGACAGCATGCCCGATCCACGTGTCGGGCTCGTTGCAGGTCTGGGGATCGCGCTGGGCCGAGCCCGGGCCGCCCCGGATCAGCCGTGCTCTCAGCGCAGCGCGTCGCCCAGCTGGTCGAGGGCCCAGTCGAGGTCGTCCCGCGCGATGGTCAGCGGGGGTGCGAGACGCAGGGTCTGTCCGTGGGTGTCCTTGGTGAGGACGCGCCGCTCGAGGAGCCGCTCGCTGAGCTCGCGCCCGGTGCCGTGCCGCGGGTCCAGGTCGATGCCGGCCCACAGCCCCACGCAACGCGCCTCGACGAGCCGACCGTCGGTGACCATGGCGCCGAGCCGCTCGGCGAGGTGGGCGCCGAGCTCGCGGGCCCGGGCCTGGTGCTCCCCGGTCTCGAGCAGCCCCACCACCGCCAGGGCGACAGCGCAGGCCAGCGGGTTCCCGCCGAAGGTCGAGCCGTGGGTCCCCGCGGTCAGCACCCCCACCACGTCGTGGCGCCCGACGACGGCCGAGACGGGCACCACGCCACCGCCCAGGGCCTTGCCGAGCACGACGACGTCAGGGGTCACGCCGACCAGGTCGCAGGCCAGGGTGGTCCCGGTGCGGCCCAGCCCGGACTGGACCTCGTCGGCGATGAGCAGCACGTCGGCCGCGTCGCAGGCGGCCCGGACGGCGGGCAGGTACCCGGCCTCGGGCACGATGACCCCGGCCTCGCCCTGGACGGGCTCGAGCAGCACCGCGACGGTGGTCTCGTCGATCGCGGCGGCGAGGGCCTCGGCGTCTCCGTAGGGCACCACGCGGAAGCCCGGGGTGAAGGGGCCGAACCCGGCGCGAGCCTCCTCGTCGGTCGAGAAGGAGACGATCGTCGTCGTGCGGCCGTGGAAGTTGCCGTCGGCGACGATGATCGTGGCACGGTCGGCCGGGACGCCCTTGACCTCGTGCCCCCACTTGCGGGCGGCCTTGATCGCGGTCTCGACGGCCTCGGCCCCGGTGTTCATCGGCAGCACGAGGTCGTCGTCGCGCAGCTCGAGCAGGGCGGCGAGGCGGGTCGCGAAGGGCTCGAGCAGGTCGTGCTCGAAGGCCCGCGAGGTCAGGGTGATGCGGTCGAGCTGGGCGCGCGCGGCGTCGACCAGGGCGGGGTGACGGTGGCCGAAGTTCAGGGCCGAGTACCCCGCGAGCAGGTCCAGGTACTCCCGGCCCGCGGTGTCCCGCACCCACGAGTTCTCGCCACCGGCGAGGACCACGGGCAGGGGGTGGTAGTTGCGGGCCAGGTGGCTGGGGACGAGGGAGGTGGCCATCGGCGCGCTCACCGGGCCGTGCGGATCTCGAGGGTGCAGCACTTGGCCCCGCCGCCGCCCTTGAGCAGCTCGCTGGTGTCGACCGGGTGCGGCTCGAAGCCCCGCTCGCGGAGCTGGGCCTGCAGGTCCACGGCCCCGGGGGCGACGACGACGCGGCGCCCGTCCGAGACGGCGTTGAGGCCGAGGGCCGCGGAGTCCGCCTCGGTGGCCAGGAGGGCGTCCGGGAAGCGGTCGGCGAGGACCTGCTGCGCTGCGGGGGAGAAGGAGCCCGGGTGGTAGGCGATGAGCGGGGAGGCCGGGTCGCTGTCCAGGACGGCCAGGGCCGTGTCGAGGTGGTAGTAGCGCGGGTCGACGAGCTCGAGGGTGACGACCTCGCGGCCGGTCAGCTCGGCGAGCTCGGCGTGGGCGGCGGGGTCGGTGCGGAAGCCGGTGCCGGCGAGCAGCAGGTCCCCGACCATGAGGATGTCGCCCTCGCCCTCGTTGGTCTGAGCCGCGGTGTGGGTGACGAAGCCGGCGTCGGCGAACCACTTCTGGTAGGCGGGGCCCTCGGCGGCGCGCTCGGGGTAGGTGAACTTCGCCGAGTACACCAGGCCGTCGACGACGGTGGCGCCGTTGGCCGCGTAGACCATGTCCGGCAGGCCGGGGATCGGGTCGATGAGGTCGACCGTGTGGCCCCAGTCGAGGTACGTCCGGTAGAGGGTCTCCCACTGGGCGAGGGCGAGGTCGCGGTCGGTCTCGCGGGTGACGTCCATCCACGGGTTGATCTCGTACGAGACCTCGAAGTGCTCGGGACGGCACATCAGGTAGCGGCGGGGGGTGGCGGTACGGCTCATGGTGGCCTCCGGGACGGGTCGACGGGGTGCGCGACGGTGCGACGGCGGCCGGGTGGCGGCACGCCTCCGAGGCTAGGCGCGGGCGGTGGGCCGCGGGTACATCAGGAGAGTGCGTGTCGGGGGGCGGATCGTTGCGTCAGGGCGCCCGACGGCGACGGATCGTTGCGTGGCGTGCTGAGGGCTGCCCGCCGGCCGACCAGCGGACGCAGTGCCCGTCGACGCGGTGCTCGTCGACGCGGTGCGTGTCAGCGCGCTGCCGCGACCTCGCGGGCCACCTGCCGCAGCACGTACCAGCCCATGCC
>NZ_JALPKN010000303.1 GCF_023630195.1 Actinotalea sp. C106
AGGAGCTGCCGCGCGGGGCACGGCGTCTGTCGGCCGGGGACCCGGCCATCCCGACCGCGAGCCTCGTGCTCGCGGACTGAGCGCGCTCGCCCACGACGGGCAGCCGGCCGTCCCCGGACGCACGAACGTCCGGGGACCTGGTGGCTCGCACCACCGGTCCCCGGACGTCCGTCGATCTGCTGTGCCGTCACGCGGTGACGGCGGTGCGGGCCGTGAGGCCCGCGTCCTGCGGCTAGACCTTGGACTTGCCGCGGCCTACGAGCCCGAGGATCAGGCTCACGACGAGAACGATGATCGCGATCCAGATGAGGAACTGCGCGGCCTCGACGGCAACGCCGAAGACCAGCAGGACGACACCGACAAGAAGAATGATCAACCAGGTAGGCATGACGAGCCCTTTCTGCATGTGGACCGTCTGGGGGAAGCCCAGCGGCTCGTGACACAACGGTGGCAGCCTCTGAGGCGCCCCGCATCCTGAACGGGGAAGTCGCGCGAAGGTCGGGTTGCCCTGGTATAAGCCGCTCAGCGACGCCCGACGAACCAGTCCCGGAGCAGTGCGGTGCGCCTCTCGAGCTGCTCGACGGTCGCGAGTGCGACCTCGGGGCCACCCGACCGACGCCGCAGCTCGGTGTGCACCGAGCCGTGGGGCTGACCGCTGCGCCGCGCCCACGCCCCGACCAGGGTGTTGAGCTCCTTGCGGAGCTCGACCAGGCGCCGGTGGTCGACCTCCGGCTCGGCGGCCGCACGCCGCGCCGCGGCCCCGCTCACCTGCTGTGCCTGGCGCTGCCGGAGCAGCGTGCTCACCTGGTCGGCGTCGAGCAGACCGGGCAGGCCGAGGAAGTCCTGCTCCTCCTCCGAGCCGACCTCGGCACCGGTGCCGAACTCTCCGCCGTCGAAGAGCACGCGGTCGAAGCTCGCCTGCGCCTCGAGGGCCTGGAAGGTGCCCGGGACGCCGTCCGCCCCCACCGTGTCGGACGCGCTCTCCTCCCGGTTCGCCGCGGCGAGCAGGTCATCGGCGAGGCCGACCTCCCCCTCCTCGGGCAGCGGTCGGTCCAGGGCGTGGTCCCGCTCGAGCTCCAGGGTCGCGGCGAGGGCCAGCAGCTGCGGCACGCTCGGCAGGAAGAGGGACGCGGTCTCGCCCCGGCGCCGGACCCGGACGAACCGGCCGACGGCCTGGGCGAAGAACAGCGGGGTCGCGGTCGAGGTCGCGTAGACGCCCACCGCGAGGCGCGGCACGTCGACCCCCTCGGAGACCATGCGGACCGCGACCATCCACCGGCTCGTCCCGGCGGAGAACTCGTCGATGCGGTCCGAGGCTCCGTCGTCGTCCGAGAGCACGACCGTGGGGCTCTCGCCGGTGAGGGTCCGCAGGTGAGCGGCATAGGCCCGGGCGTCGGTCTGGTCGGTCGCGATGATCAGCGCGCCGGCGTCGGGCACGGTGCGCCGTACCTCGGACAGCCGGCGGTCGGCCGCCGCCAGCACCGAGGGGATCCACTCCCCCTGCGGGTCCAGGGCGGTGCGCCAGGCCTGCGCGGTCATGTCCTTGGTCATGTCCTCGCCCAGACGGGCCGAGACCTCGTCCCCGGCCCGGGTGCGCCAGCGCATCTGCCCGCTGTAGGAGAGGAAGATCACGGGCCGGACGACGCCGTCCCGCAGCGCGTCGCCGTACCCGTAGACGTAGTCCGCGACCGAGCGCCGGATGCCGTGGGCGTCGGCGGCGTACTCGACGAAGGGGATGGCCGAGGTGTCCGACCGGAAGGGCGTGCCGGTGAGGGCGAGGCGCCGCGTGGCCCCCTCGAAGGACTCGCGCACGGCGTCCCCCCAGGAGAGGGCGTCCCCGCCGTGGTGCACCTCGTCAAGGATGACCAGGGTGGGGGCGGCCGCGGTGCGGGCGGCGTGCAGGGCGGGCTTGCTCGCCACCTGGGCGTAGGTCAGCGCGACGCCGTCGAAGTGGGCGCCGTGGCGACCCTGGCTGTTGCGGAAGTTCGGGTCCAGGTGGACACCGACCCTCGCCGCGGCGTCGGCCCACTGGCGCTTGAGGTGCTCGGTCGGGGCGACGACGGTGACGCGCCGGACGACGCCGCGCTCGAGGAGGTTCGTCGCGACCCGCAGCGCGAAGGTCGTCTTGCCTGCCCCCGGGGTGGCGACGGCGAGGAAGTCCTGCGGGTGGCGGCTCTCGTAGGACTCGAGGGCAGCGGCCTGCCAGGCGCGGAGCTTGCTCGCGGTGCCCCACGGGGCGCGGGCGGGGAAGGCCGGGGAGAGGTGCGAGGCGGCCGAGGACGACGGGGTGGACACGCCCGCGGACGACCCCGCCGACGGGGAACCGTCGGTCGAGGGGTGGCGCGCGGCGTCGTGCTGGGGCGTCACCGTCCGCCGGAGGAGTCGCCCGAGCCGGAGCCGTCCCCGCCGTCCTGCGGGGCGCGCAGACCCTCGTAGATCTCCTGGCAGATGGGGCAGACGGGGAACTTCTTGGGGTCGCGGCCCGGCACCCAGACCTTGCCGCACAGCGCGACCACGGGGCTGCCCGAGAGCGCCGAGTCGAGGATCTTCTCCTTGCGCACGTAGTGCGAGAACCGCTCGCGGTCCCCGGGCTCGACCTCCTCGCGGGTCTCGGTGCGCTCGAGCACGCTCGTCGAGGTCCCCGAGCCGGGGGTGCCCGGGTCGTCCGGACCGGTCGAGGGGGGCATCGGCTCGCTCATGGCGACGAGTCTACGACGGCGCTCCGACGCGGTCACCGTGTGCTCGCTCACCGGGAGAGACGTGCCAGGAGCCGCACGGAGCGCGCGTCGTACACCCGCCCGCCCTGGGCCACGCCGGCTGCGAGGACCAGGGCGCCGCCCAGCACCCCGACGCCCAGGGTGACCCAGGCCATCGACGGCTCCCACCACATCGCTGCGCCGAAGGCCACGAGCACCGGGACGCACAGCGCGAGGGTCGCGACCGAGGTCACGAGCTGTGCCACCATGCTCGCTCCCACGGCCCCCATCTGGGCCGCGTAGGGGTTGGCCCCCGCAGCCGGCACCGGGTAGATGAGCGCCCCGCTCGCGACGGCCGAGACCGCGAGCCCGCCGCAGAGCACACCGATCCCCGCGCCGAGGGAGGCCGGGAGCAGGTCGACCCGCCCCGCGACCACCGAGCCCAGGACCGCGACCCCGGCGACGACCGGCACCGACCAGGCGAGGGTCGCGAGGGTGCGTCCCGCGCGGTCGGCCCAGCCCGGGACCGCGCCCACCACGTGCATCCACAGGGCGGTGCCGTCGTAGGCGACGTCGTTGTGCCGCCCCCAGCCGATCGTCCCGCCCATCAGGGGCGCGATGCTCAGGGCGACGGCCGCCGGTGCGTCGATGACCGTGCCGGCGAGCACGACGATGATGAGCGGGGCGGCCACCGAGCCCAGCAGGGCACTGAGGTAGCGGGGGTCGGCGGTCCAGTAGCGCATCGCCCGCCGGGTCACCGCGAGCGCAGGGCGGGCGGCCTCGGGCAGGCCCAGGTCCCCGCGGCCGAGGACGGCGTCCCGACGGCGCCGGGACTGCCCGCCCCGGGCCGGTGGGCTGACCAGGAAGTCGG
>NZ_JALPKN010000304.1 GCF_023630195.1 Actinotalea sp. C106
GGGGCAGTACGACGAGGCGGAGGCCGCGCGCGGCGGCGGACTCGACCGCGGCCGTGACGGCGGCGCGGTTGACCGCGGCATCCCGCCCCGAGGAGAGCGGCACGACCTCGGCGAGCACCTCAGTCCCCGCCCTGCCCGGAGGTGGCCGGGGGGCGACGGTCGGACGGGGGGCTCGAGGGGCTAGCCGTCCCCCGAGCAGGAGCGGCGCCCGGAGGTCCCGGCTCGTCAGGCCCGGAGCCTGGCTCCTGCTCGGTGTCCTCACGACGGCGTCGGTGCTCGACCCGGCGCAGCTTTCCGGTCATCGAGAGGAAGAGCGGGATGCACACGAGCACCGCGAGGAAGATGACCATGAAGCCCAGAAGCCCCGGGGTCACCGACTCGGGGTCCAGGCCCTCGCGGAGCTCGGGCTCTGCCGGTGAGAGGGCCAGCACGGCGGCCCCGGTGCGGACGACGACCTCGTCGAGCAGGCTCATGGGCGGTCCTCAGGGTGGATGCCCGCGAACAGGTCGTCCTCGGGCAGGGCGACGGGTACGTGGGAGGTGGCGAGCTCGTACTCCTCGACCGGCCACACCTCGACCTCGAGGTCCCGCGGCACCGCGAAGAAGAACCCCGCCGGGTCGATCTGCGTCGCGTGGGACACCAGGGCGGCATCCCGGGCCGGGAAGTGGTTCGAGCACGGGACGCGCGTGGTCACCTCGCGCTCGGGGATCTCGCGCATGGCACGCGAGGCCACCCAGTCCCCGAACGGGGACTCGAGCCCCGCGCTGGTCACCGCGTCGTGGATGGTCTGGATCCGGTTCAGCGAGAAGTCGTGGTTGTAGTAGAGCTTGAGCGGCTGCCAGGGCTCGCCGGCCCCGCGGTAACGCTCGGCGTCCCCGGCCGCCTCGAAGGCCTCGGTCGAGATCCGGTGGCACATGATGTGGTCGGGGTGGGGGTACCCCCCCGTGGGGTCGTAGGTCGTGATGACGTGCGGCCGGAAGCTGCGCACCAGCTCGACCAGCGGCGCTGCCGCCTCCTCCAGAGGGACCAGGGCGAAGCAGCCGTCGGGCAGGGGCGGCAGGGGGTCGCCCTCGGGCAGTCCCGAGTCGACGAAGCCGAGCCACCGGTGCTGGACCCCGAGGGCGCGGGCCGCCCCCGCCATCTCCTCGCGGCGCACCTGGGCCATCGCCTCGGGGCTCGAGGGTGCGTCGCCGTAGCTCGGGTTGAGGATGCTGCCGCGCTCGCCACCTGTGCAGGTGACCACGAGCACCTCGACGCCCTCGGCCGCGTAGCGCGCGGTGGTCGCCGCACCCTTGCTCGACTCGTCGTCGGGGTGCGCGTGCACGGCCATGAGCCGCAGCCCGGAGCGGCTCGGGCTCGCCCCTGCCCCGGGTCCGTCCCCCCCCTGCGTCCGCCTGACGTCGGCTCCCGTGAGGGCAGCCCCCTGATCAGCTGCGCTGTCGTCCACCTGCAGTCCTCCGTCGTCGCGTGCTCGCCGTGGGCCGGCGTCCCCGTGGCCATCACCGTGCCAGGGACCAGGGACAATGGTCTCGCACGCCTGAGCCTGACCGTACCCCGACGGCCCCGGAGCACCACCAGTCCCTCCGGGCGGACCGAGGAGAGCCCGATGACCGCCCCCCTGCAGCCCCCCGCCGGCCGCTACGGCCCCGAGCGAGGTCCGGCGTCGCCGCGGCGCCGGGTGGTGGCGCTCTCGGCCCTGGGTGCCGTGGCCCTCGCGGGGGGCCTGTGGCTGGGCATCGGCGCCGCGCGCACCCCGGTGACCTGGAGCGACGTCGGGTTCACCCTGGGTGACGGCGAGGTCGAGGTCGTGTACGAGGTGGTGCGGCTGGAGCCGCAGACCGTCGTGCACTGCACCATCGAGGCGCTCAACGGCTCGTACGCCCAGGTGGGGGTGCTGGACGTGCGCGTCCCGCCCGCCGAGGAGCGGTCGGTGCGCCTCGCCAGCACCGTGCAGACCTCGGAGCCTGCCGTGACCGGCGTGGTCTCGGAGTGCTGGATCCCCTGAGGCGCCCGTTCTCCCCGACCCACCCCCATGACAGTCGGCCACCTTGCTACACTCATCGTTTGCCCCACGCCGTCGGCGGCTCAGGCCGCACGGAGTCCTCGCGGAAGTCCCCTCGTGGGGCACCTCCGGACGACAGACGACACGCGCAGTGCCGCGCCTCTGCGGACGAGCGCAGGCGTGACTCCCCACGGGACGACCGTCCCAGGCCTCGGGTGCCGCACGGCCCGGAGCACCAGCACACGACGAGACTTCACCGAGGAGCTCGGAAGGAGAGACCGTGACAGACACCAGCTCAGTCACCTGGCTGACCCAGGAGGCGCACGACCGCCTGACCGCCGAGCTCACCGAGCTCACGACGGTGGGACGCTCGGAGATCGCAGCGAAGATCGAGTCGGCGCGCTCCGAGGGCGACCTCAAGGAGAACGGCGGCTACCACGCGGCCCGCGAGGAGCAGGGCAAGCAGGAGGCGCGGATCCGCCAGCTCGAGGACCTGCTCCGGCGTGCCGTGGTGGGTGAGGCCCCGCCGGACGACGGCGTCGTCGAGCCCGGCATGGTCGTCACCGCGACCGTCGCCGGGGACAAGATGACCTTCCTGGTCGGCTCGCGCGAGGTCGCCGAAGGCACCGGGCTCGACGTCTACAGCGAGAAGTCCCCGCTGGGCTCGGCCATCATCGGCCGTTCAGCCGGCGAGGAGACCTCCTACGAGGCCCCGAACGGCGCGACCATCAAGGTCACGATCCACGAGGCCAAGCCCTTCCAGCTCTGACGAGCACCCCCGCAGCCCCGGGCTGCTGGACGTGAGACGGCCCCGGACCACCAGGTCCGGGGCCGTTCTCGTTCCCACAGCGATCGCGATCGCACCAGAGGGCTCTCGTGTCAGAAGCTGGGGATGCCCTGGGTATCGAGGCTTCTGACACGAGGTGGGGGTCAGCCCTCGGTGGCGCGGTAGCCGGCCGAGCGGAGGTGGGTGAGGACCTCCGCGCAGTGGGCGGGCCCCTGGGTCTCCACCTGGACGCCGATCTCGACCTCGTCGATCGCGAGGTCCACCCCGGTGCGCACGTGGCCGACCTGGACCACGTTCGCCCCGGCCGCGGCGAGCTCACCGAGCAGGCTCGCCAGGGTTCCGGGCTGGTCGTCCACCCGGACCCGCAGCTGCAGGTACCTGCCGGCGGCGACCAGGCCGTGCCGCACCACGCGCAGCAGCAGCAGGGGGTCGATGTTCCCGCCGGAGAGGACCACGACCGCGGGGGTCCGGACGGCGGCCCCCGCGAGCAGCGCCGCCACCCCGGCGGCCCCCGAGGGCTCGACGAGCATCTTGGCCCGCTCCGCCACGAAGAGAAGCGCCCGGGAGAGGTCCTCCTCGGACACGGTCCGCACGGGGACCTGGCGCCCGTGCAGCAGCGCGAACGGCACGTCCCCCGGCCGCCCGACGGCGATGCCGTCCGCCATGGTCGCCATCCGCCCCGCGGGGATGGGGTGCCCCGCGGCGAGGGAGGCGGGGTACGCAGCGGCGCTCGCGGCCTGGACCCCGAGCACCCCGACCTCGGGGAAGTCGGAT
>NZ_JALPKN010000305.1 GCF_023630195.1 Actinotalea sp. C106
GTCGCCGCCTCCTCCGGCGCGGCAGGGGCGCTGGGACGGGCCGCGGGCTTGCGCGCGGCGGGCTTCTTGGGGGACGCCTCGGCGGCCGGCGCAGAGCCGACCGGGTAGGCGTCACGCAGCTTGCGGACGACGGGCGGCTCGATGGTCGACGATGCCGACCGGACGAACTCCCCCATCTCGTTGAGCTTGGCCATGATGGCCTTGCTCTCGACCCCGAGCTCCTTAGCGAGCTCGTAGACGCGGACCTTTGCCACAACTCTCCTGTCTCGGCCCGCCCGGACAGGGTGGACCGTCGTTAGTGCTGGGTACTCATCGCCGGGTACTCATCGGGTGCCCATCGGCTTCCAACCCGCTTTCCTTCTCGATGAACGGCGGACAGGCGCGGTCAGTCGACCGGGCCACCCTCGACGTGCTGCCGCACGGCGGCGATGTCGAGCGGACCAGCGCGCAGAGCACGCGGGAGAGCACGACGCCGTTCGGCGAGGTCGAGGCACTGCGGGTCGGGGTGCAACCAGGCTCCCCGACCGGGACGGTCACGGCCCGGGTCCACCACGGCAAGATATCTCTCACCGACGACGACACGGACGACCCGCAGCAAGGCGGACCGCTGGCCACGTCCCCGGCACCCCACGCACGTGCGCACCGGACCCTCGGGAGGATCCGTGGCGAAGCCGGTGTCGGCCGCGCCCTGTGGTGCACGTTCTGGGGGCCGGACGCGCGGTCCAGCCCCAGAGAGTCTAGCGCCCTTGGTCACGGCGTGGGACCGGAAGGCTCCCCAGCACCGTCCTCAGGGTCCCCCGAGGCCTCGGCCGGGGCTTCCTCGGCACCCGGGGTGTCGGGCCGGATGTCGATCCGCCACCCGGTGAGCTTGGCCGCCAGCCGAGCGTTCTGCCCCTCCTTGCCGATCGCGAGGGAGAGCTGGAAGTCGGGCACCACGACGCGGGCGGCACGGGCGGCGGCGTCGACCACCGTGACCGAGGTCACGTGGGCCGGCGAGAGGGCGTGGGCCACCATCTGGGCGGGGTCGTCGCTGTGGTCGACGATGTCGATCTTCTCGCCGTGCAGCTCGGCCATGACGGCGCGGACCCGCGAGCCCATCGGACCGATGCACGCCCCCTTGGCGTTGAGCCCCGCGACCGAGGTCCGGACGGCGATCTTGGTCCGATGCCCGGCCTCGCGGGCGATCGCGGTGATCTCGACCGAGCCGTCAGCGACCTCGGGGACCTCGAGCTCGAAGAGCTTGCGGACCAGTCCCGGGTGGGTGCGCGACAGCGTGATCGACGGACCCTTCGCGCCCCGGGAGACGTCCAGGACGTACGCCCGCAGCCGTTCGCCGTGCACGTACTTCTCGGTCGGCACCTGCTCGTGCGCGGGCAGCACGGCCTCCGTGCCCCGGACCGCCACGAGCACGGTCCGCGGGTCGCGGCCCTGCTGGATGACCCCGGCGAGCACCTCGCCCTCGGTGCCTCGGAAGGCCCCGAGCACCTGCTCGTCCTCGGCGTCGCGCAGGCGCTGGACGATGACCTGGCGCGCGGTCGCGGTGGCGACCCGGCCGAACCCCTCGGGGGTGTGGTCGAACTCGGGCCCCGTGCTAGGTGCGTCGGGGGCCACCTGCCCCTCCTCCAGCGGCGGCTGCTCGAGCCGTTCGCGGGCCCACACGGTCACGTGGCCCGAGCGTCGGTCGACCTCGACCCGGGCCTCGGGCAGAGCCCCGGGCGTGCGGTGGTAGGCCGAGAGCAGGGCCTGCTCGATCGCCGACAGGAGCGTGTCGAGGCTGACGTCCCGCTCGTGCTCCACCAGACGCAGCGCGGTCATGTCGATGTCCATCAGGCGTCGCCCTCCTCGTCGTCCTCGGTCCGTCGGAGCTCGACGCGGACCGCACCCCGGACCACGTGGTCCAGGGGTACCTGCTGGGTGCTGCCGGTGCCGGTCTCCAGGACCACCCCGTCCTCTCCCGCGTCGAGGAGTCGACCCTCGAGGGTCGACCCGTCCCGCGTGGTGAGAGCGACGAGGCGGGTCCGGGCCCGACGGAAGTGACGGAGCTCGGTGAGCGGACGGTCCGTCCCCGGGGTGGAGACCTCGAGGACGTGCTCGCCCCGCACGGGGTCGGCGGCATCCATCGCGGCCGAGACCGAGCGCGAGACCTCTCCGAGCGTGTCGAGGTCGAGACTGCCGACGGCATGCTCGTCCAGGTCGAGGACCACGCGGACGACGGAGCGCCGTCCGGCGGGGCTGACCGTCACCTCCTCGAGGTGCAGGCCCGCTGCCTCGACGACCGGCCGGACCACCTCGCGGACCCGATCTGCTGGACCAGAGCCTGCGGACGTGACCATGTTCGCCTCCCGTGGGTCGGTGCGGGCCACCCGACGTGGATACGACCCTCTTGACTTGTCGCGGCCCAGCCTAACGACTCTCGCGGCCCCCGACGTGGCAGGATCGCCCGCGATGCCCCCTGCACCCCGACCGCAGAGCCCCACGTCGCCCTCCCCCGGCCCCGGGCTGCGTCTCGGCGCGCTCCTGACCGTCGGGCTGCTGCTGGCTGGTTGCGGCCTGCGCCTGGAGACCCCGCACCCGGACCCCCTCGAGCCGGACGCCGTCGAGACCGTGCGGCAGCGCACGACGGCCGACGCCGTGGCCCTCGGGGTGCTCGCGCGCCGGACCGACCCCGAGGGCGAGTCTGCGGCGACGGGCGTGCTCGAGCAGGTCGCCGAGGCCTCCGAGGCCCATGTCGCGTCCCTCGGCGGTCTGTACGACCCCGGTCCCGGCTACGCGCCGACGGCCGACCCCGAGGACGCCGCTACCCAGGAGGACGCTACCCAGGAGGACGCTGCGGACCGGAGCGGCACCAGCGCCCAGGACGGTTCCGGCGAGCAGGACGAGGCCGAGGATGACGCGGAGGCGGAGGCTGAGGACGAGGGGGACGAGGGCCCGACCGAGGCGCTCCCGGCCACCCTCGAGGACCTGACAGCCCTGCTCGCCCAGACGGCCGCGACCGCGCGCGACGACGTCCTCGACGTCGAGGACGGTGACCTCGCGCGGCTCCTCGCGTCGATCGCGACCTCACGCCTGCTGCTGGCCGAGGCCCTGGCCGAGGCGACGCCCTCGACCCAGGCTCCGCCCTCCGGGACCGAGGAGCTCGAGCCGTTCACCATCCCCGAGGAGCTGCCCTCGGGGCTCACCGCCGCCGACGTGACGGTCCTGGTCCGCTCCGAGGATGCCGCCGGCTACGCCTGGGAGGTCCTCGCCGCACGGTCGAGCGAGGCGGCACGGAGCACAGCAGCTCGCCGGGCAGCGCTGCACCGTCAGCGCGCCGAGGCCTGGGCCCAGACCGGAGCCCTGAGCGGGACCGGCATCGACCCGCGCCGCAACGTCTACACGCTGCCGGAGACCCTCACCGCGACCGAGGACCTCACCGCTGCCCGGGCTGCGCTCGGGGAGGTCGAGGAAGGACTGACCCGGACCTACGCGACCCTCGTGGCCACCGTGGGCCTCGAGGACCGCTCGGCGATGCTCGCCGGGCTCACCGACGCCGCGCGGGCGGCGGCCGCCGCCGGGACGAC
>NZ_JALPKN010000306.1 GCF_023630195.1 Actinotalea sp. C106
GGCGGCGAGCCCCGACCGCCACGGCGTCGACGGCGTCGACGGCTGGGACCTCCTCACCCCGCGCGACGCCGACCGGTGCGACCTGGCCCTGCGCGTCCTGGACCGCGGGCCCTTCAACGGCACGTGCCTGCGCCAGTCCCTGCTCCTCGCGCACCTCCTGCGCCATCGTGACCCCGTGCTTCGCGTCGGTGTGGCGAAGGTCGACGGTGCGGTCCGGGCCCACGCCTGGATCGAGATCGACGGCGCGAGCCTGGACCCCACCCGCTCCGACTTCCAGGTCCTCGTGACCCCCGTCCCCGGAGGTGCGGCATGACCGACCTGCAACGGCTCTACGGCCTCGTCGTCGCCTCGGAGTTCCCGCTCCACCAGGACCGTCCGGTGCCGCACGGCACGCGGCCCGATGTGACGGTGCGGTGGGGCGCCCCGCGTTCCCGCACCGAGCAGGCGGAACCGGTCGAGGGGGTCGTGCTCCTCGAGCTCGAGTGGGACGACGTCGTCTCCTACGCCTTCTACGAGCGCCCTGACGGCACCGTGCTGCTGCGCTTCACCGGTACCTGCGAGTTCGAGGTCTCGGCCGACCTCGCCGAGGTCACGGTGCACGTGGTCGAGGGGGCCGACCCGGGTGTGGCCGTGGTGCTCACGACCGGGGCGATGCTGGCCTTCCAGCTGTACCGCCGGGGCCGGGCCGTGCTGCACGCGAGCGCGGTCGAGGTCGACGGACGGGCCCTGGCCTTCGTCGGGCCCTCCGGGGGCGGCAAGTCGACCATGGCGACCCTGATGTGCGCCGGCGGGGCCTCCCTCGTGACCGACGACGTGCTGTGCGTCGAGCCCGGTGCCGACCGTCCGACCGTGCGCCTCGGCGCGACCGAGCTGCGGCTGCGCAAGGGAGCCGACACCCTGGTCGAGCTGTTCTCGGCCGGTGCCCCCGGCCGCCGGACGAGCGCTGACCAGCGCCAGATCCTCAGCCTGGGCACCGAGGTCGAGGACGACCTGCCGCTCGCGGCGATCGTCGTGCCGTACCCCGACCGCCGGCGCAAGCACGTCAAGGTCGTACGGCAGGAGCCCCGCGAGGCCCTCCTGGACCTGCTGTCCTTCCCGCGGCTGCTCGGCTGGAAGGACCCTGCCGTCCAGCGCGGCCACCTCGCCCACCTCGCGGCGATCGTCGCCCAGGTGCCGGTCTACCACGCGCACGTGCCGTGGGGCCCGCCCTTCGACCCGGGCATCGCCGCGGCCCTGCGGGCCCGCATCCCCGAGCTGGCGCCCGTCCCCGCCTCCGTCTGAGGGGCCCTTCGGCGCGAGGGTCCCCTCGGTGCCTGAGGAGCCCCGGGCCGACGTCGGCCTGCGGTCCTGTCAGGCGTCGGCGTCGGGCATGTAGGCGGCGGCCTGGAGCCGGAACAGGTCTGCGTAGACGCCGTCCGCCGCCATGAGCTCGTTGTGGGTGCCGTGCTCGGCGACCCGCCCCGAGTCCATGACGTAGATGTGGTCGGCCGTGCGCACGGTCGAGAACCGGTGCGAGACCACGAGTGCGCTGCGTCCCGCGAGCATCGAGCGCAGCGAGGCGAAGAGCTCGTGCTCGGCGCGGGGGTCCATCGCGGCGGTCGGCTCGTCGAGGATGACCAGCGGTGCGTCGCGGTAGAACGCGCGCGCCAGGGCCACGCGCTGCCACTGCCCGCCCGAGAGGTCGCGGCCCCCGGGGAACTCGCGCGAGAGGATCGTGTCGTAGCCCGCGGGCAGGGACTCGATCGCGCGGGCGATCCCCGCGTCGGCCGCGGCCCGTCGGACCCGCTCGGGGTCGGGCTCGTCGTCGGGCCGGCCGATCGCGATGTTGTCCGTCGCGCTCAGGCCGTACTCGACGAAGTCCTGGAAGATCACCGTGATGCGTTCGCGCAGGCCCGCGCTGCGGTACTCCCGCGCGTCGACCCCGTCCCACAGCACCGTCCCGTCGGTCGGTTGGTAGAGACCCGCGAGCACCTTGGCCAGGGTCGTCTTGCCCGAGCCGTTCTCCCCGACCAGGGCCACGACCTCCCCGCGCCGCAGCCGGACCGAGACGCCGTCGAGGGCGGGGGCCTCGCTCCCCGGGTAGGTGAAGCCGAGGTCCTCGGCCTCGAGCACCTCGAAGGTCGGCGGCGGGTCGGGCTGGCCCTCGACCCGCTCGCCCTGGCCCGGGTCCATGGTGAGGAAGGCGTCGACGTCGTCC
The DNA here is from genome assembly GCF_023630195.1 of Actinotalea sp. C106. Classification (GTDB taxonomy): domain Bacteria; phylum Actinomycetota; class Actinomycetes; order Actinomycetales; family Cellulomonadaceae; genus Actinotalea. Next base: position 2,198 of record NZ_JALPKN010000306.1, read on the forward strand.
AGGAACAGGCCGGACTCGAAGACCAGACGGATGCCGTTGCTGAGGGCCTGCACCTGGTTGGCGAGCATGCGGATCGCCACGATCGCCGCCCCGGCCGAGGCGACGGTGATCTCGCCCTCGGCCACGAGCCACACCATCACCGCGAGGGTCGCGGCCAGGGCCACGGCGGCCCCGAGGTTGCCCAGGGCGCTGAGCCTGGAGCGGCGCAGGATGTGCCCGCGCAGAGCGGTGAGGTAGGTGCCGTACAGAAGGTCGATGCGCCGGCCGAGCTCGCGGGCCAGGGCGAAGGCGCGGACCTCGGCGGCCTCGTCCCGCCCGGTCTGCAGGCCGATGAGGTACTCGCGCAGCCGCAGCGCGGGGGTCTGCTCGACGGCGAAGTCGAACTCGAGACGGCTCTCGCGGCGGCTGGTCAGCACGAGCGGCGCTCCACCCAGCACGAGCAGGGGGAGCAGCGCGGGGTGCAGGGTCACGAGCACGGTTCCCACGCCGAGGCTGCCGAAGATGGCCCCGAGCATGATCACCAGCCCCTGGGTCACCTGGTAGGGGCGGAACAGGGCGTTGGTCTCGACCCGCTGCAGGCGGTCGAAGAAGGTCGGCTCCTCGAAGTTGCGCAGGCTCACGCCGGTCGCGGTGCGCAGCACGTCGTGCCACATGGCGGCCGCGACCTTCTCGCCGAGCAGCCGCTCGACGTTCTGCTGCACGGCCCCGGAGAGGCTCGTGACCGCGGTGACCAGGGCGAGCAGCCCGACGGGCAGCCACAGCCGGGGCAGGGCCTCGGGGTCATCGGCGACGTCGAGGATCACGGTGAGCACCCGCTCGACGATGAGGATCTGCGCCGCGAGGGCCGCCGCCGCGAGCACCTGCAGGCCCAGCACCGCGAGGAGCACACGTGGGCCCGCCCGCCACACCTGCCTGGTCGATCGGACGAGCAAGCGGGTCAGACGGCGCGCCGATCGTGGGCCACCCGCCCGTGCGGCAAGGACCTCGAGCGGGTCGACATCACTCATGAGGACAACAGAACACCACAAAGTGGTCATCGCGCGTGCGCCGAACGGGCGGTCGGGCGGATCGTAGACTCGCACCATCCCCGGGCGCACCCCTGCGTCCGGGCCTGCGTCGTGCCCCGAGAAGGACAGATGAACCTCACCGGCCTGCTGCCCGCCCTGCTCGCCGACCCCGCCGTCGCCACGGCCCGCGAGCTCGCCGGGGCCTCGGCCCTGACGCGGACCCCCGTGCTGGACCTGGTCACCCCGGCGGGGGCCCGGGCCCCGATCGTGGCGACGGTCCTCGAGGCCGTCGCGCAGGCCCAGGCCGGCCCGGGGGACCCGTCCCGCTCGGGCTGCGTCGTGGCGGTGAA
>NZ_JALPKN010000307.1 GCF_023630195.1 Actinotalea sp. C106
CGACTTAGCGCCGGACGGCGGCGCTCGACGCAGTTCGCCGAGGCCGCACGGGCCGCTCTCGGCGAGGTGGTCGACACCCGCCTTGCCCGGCCGAGCCTCGTCGTGCTGGCCGACCACCGCGCCGTGCGCGAGGTCGCCGCAGCCTGAGGTCGCCGCAGCCTGAGGTCGCCGCGGCCCGAGGTCGCTGCGGTCCGCGACGGCTCAGCGCAGCCGGTACGCCCGGATCGCGAGCTGGATCGCCGAGCCCAGCACGAGCACCGCGAACAGCACGCTCGACACCTGCGCGGGGATGATGAAGGCCAGGGCGACGCCACCGAAGGAGGTCAGGGTCGCCGTCAGGCCCACGACCGCCCCGGCGCGGAGGTCGACCAGACCACCGCGCAGGTTGCTCCACGTCCCGACCACGGCGGTCGGGATGATCACGAGCAGGGACGTCCCCTTGGCGACCAGGTCACCAGCACCGAACAGCATGATCAGTGCCGGGACGGTGATGACCCCGCCCCCGATGCCGAACAGCCCCGCCGTGATGCCCACGAGCACCCCGACCAGGACCATGGCCACCCCCGCCCACGGCGTGACGACGATCTCCGCGCCGCGGCTCGGCACCACCAGGACCAGCTGCACCGCGACGACGACGAGGAGCGCGACGAACATCCAGCGCAACCAGCCCAGGGGCAGCCGGCGCAGCAGCAGGGTGCCGACCTTCGCCCCGACCACGCCGCCGAGGGCCACCAGCAGGCCCGCGACGAGGTCGACCTGCCCGTTGAGCCCGTAGGTGACGCTCCCCACCACGGCCGTGGGCAGGATCGCGACCAGTGAGGTCGCGGCCGCCCGGCGCTGATCCATGTGGGCGAGCCCGATGAGCAGCGGCACCATGAGGATGCCGCCGCCCACCCCGAAGAGCCCCGAGAGCAGGCCGCCGACCACACCGACGAGGGCCAGGCGCAGCAGGGGCAGGGGAGGGCGAGCCGCAGGAGCAGCCTGGTCCGGGGTGTCTGGCACGAGGGGCACGCTACCGGCGTCGGTGTCCACAGCCCGAGCCGGGCGGGCCCGTCCCCAGGTCGGCCGGACCCGTCTGCCGTCGCCGGGTGGGGGAGCCGAGGCTCGTCGCAGAGCCGGAGAGGCCGGCTCGGGACGGACGGAGACGGACATGGCGAACGAGATGATGGTCACGGTCGTGGGCTGGGCTGCCTCGACCCCGCGCGAGGTCGTCGGGGACGGGGTGCCGTTCACGAGCTTCCGTGTCGCGACCACACCGCGATGGTTCGACAGCAGGCAGGGGGCGTGGACCGACGGGCGTACCGAGTGGTTCACGGCCAAGGCCTTCCGGGACGTGGCCCTCAACGTGGCAGCCTCGGTGCACAAGGGCGACCCCGTCGTGGTGCACGGCAAGCTGCGCACCGAGGAGTGGATCGGGGAGAACGGTCCTCGCACGGGGCTGACGGTCGAGGTCGCTGCGGTGGGGCACGACCTCACGCGGGGCCGTTCGGTGTTCACCCGACGCACCTACACGAGCGGTGCCGCGGGCGCGACGACGGAGGGGGCGACCGGCACCGAGGACGCCGGGCCGCCCGAGGACGACGAGCTCGGACTCAGCCGCACGGAGGACGGCACGGGTGAGGTCGACCCGTGGGAGGTGCCGGCCGCTCAGGACGAGGCGCGGACGTCCGAGGACGCGGTGGCTCTGACGCCGTAGGCTGACGGGTGGCCCAGGCGCAGCTGCGCCGCCCGTCCGACGCTTGGAGCAGACCCGACCGTGGCTGAGTTCATCTACACCATGTACAAGGCGCGTAAGGCGCACGGCGACAAGGTGATCCTCGACGACGTCACCATGAGCTTCTACCCGGGGGCGAAGATCGGCGTCGTCGGGCCGAACGGTGCCGGGAAGTCGACGATCCTCAAGATCATGGCCGGGCTCGACCAACCGTCGAACGGTGAGGCGCGGCTGTCGCCCGGCTACACGGTCGGCATCCTGCTGCAGGAGCCGCCCCTCAACGAGGAGAAGACCGTCCTCGGCAACGTCGAGGAGGGGGTGGGGGAGATCAAGGGCAAGCTCGACCGCTTCAACGAGATCTCTGCCCTCATGGCCGAGCCCGACGCGGACTTCGACGCTCTCCTCGAGGAGATGGGCAAGCTCCAGGAGGCCATCGACGCCGCCAACGCGTGGGACCTCGACGCCCAGCTCGAGCAGGCGATGGACGCGCTGCGGTGCCCGCCGCCGGACGCCGACGTGTCGGTGCTCTCCGGTGGTGAGCGCCGCCGCGTGGCCCTGTGCAAGCTCCTCCTCGAGAAGCCCGACCTGCTGCTCCTCGACGAGCCCACCAACCACCTCGACGCCGAGAGCGTGCTCTGGCTCGAGCAGCACCTCTCGCAGTACGAGGGCGCCGTGCTGGCCGTGACCCACGACCGGTACTTCCTCGACCACGTCGCCCAGTGGATCGCCGAGGTCGACCGCGGCCGCCTCTACCCCTACGAGGGCAACTACTCGACCTACCTCGAGAAGAAGCAGGCCCGGCTCGAGGTCCAGGGGAAGAAGGACGCCAAGCTGTCCAAGCGCCTCAAGGACGAGCTCGAGTGGGTGCGCTCCTCGGCCAAGGGCCGTCAGACGAAGTCCAAGGCTCGTCTGGCCCGCTACGAGGAGATGGCGGCCGAGGCCGACCGGACCAGGAAGCTGGACTTCGAGGAGATCCAGATCCCGATGGGCCCGCGTCTGGGCAGCGTCGTCATCGAGGCGAAGGACCTCAAGAAGGGCTTCGACGACCGTGTGCTGATCGACGGGCTGTCCTTCACCCTGCCTCGCAACGGCATCGTCGGCGTGATCGGCCCCAACGGCGTCGGCAAGACGACGCTGTTCAAGACGATCGTGGGGCTCGAGGAGCTCGACGACGGCGACCTCAAGGTCGGCGAGACGGTCCAGCTCTCGTACGTGGACCAGTCGCGCGGCGGGATCGACCCCAAGAAGACCCTGTGGGAGGTCGTCTCCGACGGGCTCGACTTCATCAAGGTCGGCAACGTCGAGATGCCCTCGCGGGCGTACGTCGCAGCCTTCGGCTTCAAGGGACCTGACCAGCAGAAGCCCGCCGGGGTGCTGTCCGGTGGCGAGCGCAACCGTCTCAACCTCGCGCTGACCCTCAAGCAGGGCGGCAACGTGCTGCTCCTCGACGAGCCCACCAACGACCTCGATGTCGAGACCCTCGGCTCCCTCGAGAACGCCCTGCTCGAGTTCCCGGGCTGCGCCGTGGTCGTCTCGCACGACCGGTGGTTCCTCGACCGGGTCGCGACGCACATCTTGGCCTACGAGGGCACCGAGGAGAACCCGTCGAGCTGGTACTGGTTCGAGGGTAACTTCGAGTCCTACGAGGCCAACAAGGTCGAGCGTCTCGGGGCGGACGCCGCGCGCCCGCACCGGGTGACGTACCGCAAGCTCACCCGCGACTGACGCCCTGCTCCCTGCCGCGGCCCCGACCAGGGACCCGGCAGGGAGCGTGGCGCGGCCCGGCGCGCACCGAGGAGGAGGCGGCATGGTCGCGAGCCCCGAGCA
>NZ_JALPKN010000308.1 GCF_023630195.1 Actinotalea sp. C106
GCCCGCGTCGAGGTCCACCCCGTGCCCCACGACGGCGCGGTCGGCGTGGGCGGCGACCGCCCCCGCGTGGGCCCCGGCGATGCCCCCGGTGCCGATCATGAGGGTCCGACGGCGGCTCACAGCTCGACCCCGAGGTCGAGGTCGGCGATCGCGACGGCCTGGCGGGTCCGCATCGACTCGTTGGCCGCGATGCCCACAGCCACCGCACGGACGCCGTCGAGGTAGCCCGCTGGCCTGCCGAGCGGGTCCTGTCCCGGGCCGCGGAACACGTCGGCGAGCAGGATCGCGTCTCCGCCGCCGTGCCCCCCGATGCCCTCGGGGATGGTGTGCTCGGTCGCCCGCTCCCAGTGCCGCTGCACCAGGAGGCGGTCCCCCACCGGGCGCAGGGCGTCCCCGGCGAAGGCCTCGGGGGTCGCGCTCGGGTCGAGCACCGCGCGGCCGTCCTCGTCGAACTCGACCGAACCGCGCTCGACGACCTCGAGCTCGGCCCTCCCCTCGGTGCCGTTGACCGTGACCTTGTACCCCTCCCAGGGTGCGTGGGCGTTGAGGGAGTAGGTCAGGGTCGCACCGCCGCGGTAGTCGACCAGCACGGCCATCGTGTCCTCGATGGTGATGCCGGGACCGAAGACGTCCTGGTCACGCCGGTAGCCGTCGTGGTGCTCGGCGTCGAGGTAGAGGGCCTTGAGCCGTGGGTCCTGCTCGAGGTCCAGGCACCAGTGGTCCTCGGCGTGGCCGGTGCCGCGCTCGGGCCGGTCGGTCACCCCACGGGAGGCCGCGGCCTCGTCGCCGTAGAAGCGCAGGGCGCCGCTCGCGTAGACCCGCTCGGGCACGTCGCCGAGCCACCAGTTCACGAGGTCGAAGTGATGGCTCGACTTGTGGATCAGCAGCCCGCCCGAGAGGTCCTTGCGCCGGTGCCAGCGGCGGAAGTAGTCCGCGCCGTGCACCGTGTCCAGGGCCCACTCGAAGTGCACCGAGGTCGGCGTGCCGATCGCCCCCGAGGCGATGACCTCGCGCAGCGAGCTGTTCCGCGGGGCGTACCGGTAGTTGAAGGTCATGACGACGTCGCGGCCGGTCTCGGCCACCGCGCCGGTGATGGTGCGGCAGCCGTCGGCGTCGATGGTCAGCGGCTTCTCGACCACGGCATCGGCCCCCGCGGCCAACGCCCGGGAGACCAGGTCGGCGTGCGTGTGGTCGGGGGCCGTGACGATCACGACGTCGACCCGCTGCTCGAGGATCATCTGCTCGAGGTCCGCGGGCACGTAGCGGGGCAACCGGTCGGGCCCGCCACGCTGGGCCGTCTCATGCTGTGCCGTCTCACGCTGGGCCACCTGGGTGTCGTAGTACTCGGCGCGGGTCGGGTTGGGCTCGCACCAGGCCACGAGCTCGGCGACCTCGGCGTGGGCCCCGAGGATCGCGTCGATGTACATCCACGCCCGGTGGCCGGTCCCGGCGACCGCGTACCGGCGTCGGGCGGGGGGTGAGGCGTCGGCCGGTCGTGCTGGCTGGGCGGTCGGGGCTGGCTGTGCTGGGTGAGTCACGCGCGTCCTTGGTCGTGAGGGCTCGAGGCGCTCCGGAAAGCGCCTTCCGTCTGCGTAACTCTACAGGCCGAGGCTGTTTGACAACGATGTAGATCCGGCATTAGATCGATACGACCCTGATCCTGTCGAGCACACCGAGGAACCGATGACGACGTCGCACGCCCGCGTCCTGCTCCACCCCGGCTACACCGTGGGCCCCGTCGACCGCCGCGTCTTCGGTTCTTTCGTCGAGCACCTCGGCCGCGCGGTCTACACCGGGATCTACGAGCCCGAGCACGCGACGGCCGACGCGCACGGCTTCCGTCGCGACGTCGCCGACCTCACCCGTGAGCTCGGCGCCACGATGGTCCGCTACCCGGGCGGCAACTTCGTCTCCAACTACGTGTGGGAGGACGCCGTCGGACCGGTCGAGGACCGCAAGCCGTTCATCGACCTGGCCTGGCGCACGATCGAGCCCAACACCGTGGGGACCGACGAGTTCCTGCAGTGGGCCGAGCGCGAGGGCATCGAGCCGATGATGGCCGTCAACCTCGGCACCCGCGGCGTGGCCGAGGCCGCGGCCCTGCTCGAGTACTGCAACGGCAAGGCCGGCTCGCGCTGGGCGGACCTGCGCATCGCCAACGGCCGTGAGAAGCCCTACGGGGTCAAGCTCTGGTGCCTGGGCAACGAGATGGACGGCCCCTGGCAGATCGGCCACAAGGACGCCCACGAGTACGGCAAGCTCGCGGCCGAGGCCGGCAAGGCCATGAAGCTGGTGGACCCCTCGATCGAGCTCGTGGCCTGCGGCTCCTCCTCGATGGACATGGACACCTTCGGGGAGTGGGAGCAGACGGTCCTGGGCTACACCTACGACCTGGTCGACCACATCTCGATGCACGCCTACTACGAGGAGCGCAGCGGCGACCGCGCGTCGTTCCTCGGTTCGGGCACCTCGATGGACCGCTTCATCCGCCGCGTGGTCGCCTCGGCCGACGCGGTAGGCGCCCGCCGCCGCTCCGACAAGAAGATCACCATCTCCTTCGACGAGTGGAACGTCTGGTACCTCGACTCGCGCTTCGGCGGCGAGGCGAGCATCCCGCTGCGCCCGGCCCCCGCACGCATCATCGAGGACGTCTACTCGGGCCTCGACGCCGTCGTCGTCGGCGACCTCATGGTGACCCTGCTCAACCACGCCGACCGGGTACCCGTCGCCTGCCTGGCCCAGCTCGTCAACGTGATCGCCCCGATCATGACCGAGCCCGGGGGCGAGGCCTGGCGCCAGCCGACCTTCCACCCCTTCGCCACCACCGCACGCCTGGCCCAGGGCACCGCCCTCGACCTGCGCGTCGACTCCCCCACCACGACGACGGCGCGGCACGGCGAGGTCCCGACGGTCACCGCGGCCTCGACCTGGGACGAGGAGTCCGGGGCCTTCGCCCTGTTCCTCACCAACCGCACGGCCGAACCGGTCGAGGTCACCGTGGACCACACCGGCCTGTCGGTGGTGCTCGCGGGCGGGTACCGCATGGTCGCCGACCACGAGGCCGCCGTCGAGGGCCCCGAGCACGCGGCCAAGGTCGCGGCCGAGTGCTGGTCCGAGCTCGAGGCCCCGGTACCCAGCCCGGCCGCGGGCACGACCTCGTCGCTCACGCTGACGCTGGCCCCCGAGTCCTGGACCGCCTGGCACGGCACGGCCCAGCGCGCCTGAGCCTGCGCGCAGCAACACCTGCCGCCCCGCGCCCTCCTCAAGCTGAGCCTCCTCGAGCTGAGCCTCCTCAAGCTGAGCCGACTCAAGCCCGGTGCTCGAGGAGGGCGCGGAGGTCGGCGAGCTCGTGGTGGACGACGTCGGCCGGGTCCGTGACGAACAGGAGCATCGCGGGCAGCGAGGTCGCGAAGTAGTCCGTCGTCGGGCGGGCGGCCTCGAGCTCGGCCACCCGCTCGCGCACGGCGGACCAGGCGCGAGCGGCCCGCTCCTCGTCCCCCAGCCGGCCGGCGGCGACCGCCACGAAGCAGGTG
>NZ_JALPKN010000309.1 GCF_023630195.1 Actinotalea sp. C106
CGGAGCACCTGCGCCTGCGGCTGCGCGGGCGACCCCTCGCGGCGCCCGACCTCCGACTGGCGGCGGCCGTCGGCCAGCAGGTCGACGGCGTCCTGGAGAGGGACCGGCTCCGGGCCGAGGCGCGGGCCAGTCGCGTCGAGCGCGAACGGGGAGCGATGCGCACGGCACTGCTCGCAGCGGTCTCCCACGACCTCCGCACCCCGTTGGCCGCGATCAAGGCGGGCATGGGCGCCGTGCGGGCCGCCGGCACGGGGATCAGCGTGGCCGACCGCGAGGAGCTCCTCGAGGACGTCGACATCAACGCCGACCGCCTCCAGCTGCTGATCGACAACCTGCTCGACATGAGCCGCCTCGACGCCGGGGCGGTCACCCCCCGGCTGGACCTGGTGGCCCTCGACGAGGTCGTGCCGCGGGCCGTGGACTCGGTGCCGGTGGGCGCGGTGACCGTCGACGTGCGCGAGACCCTGCCGTTGATCCGCGCGGACGCGGGTCTGCTCGAGCGCGCGTTGGCGAACCTCGTCGAGAACGCGGTGCGGCACACGCCGGCGGGAACCCCGGTGCGGGTGGGCGCCCAGTGCGTCGGTGAGCAGCTGATCATCCGTGTCACCGACCACGGCCCAGGGGTCCCCGAGGGACGCAAGGAGCAGATGTTCACGGCCTTCCAGCGGCTCGGGGACGCGCCACGCGGGCAGGGCCTGGGCCTGGGCCTCGCGGTCGCCCGCGGGTTCGTCGAGGCCAACGGTGGGACCCTCGAGGCGGAGGACACCCCCGGTGGAGGCCTCACCATGGTGATCTCGTTGCCGCTGACAGGAGAGTCCAGGTGACCACACGCGTGCTCGTCGTCGAGGACGAGCCGGCCCTGGCCCGGGCCCTGGCGGTCACGCTCCGCGCGAGCCGGTACGAGGCCACCGTGGCCGGCACGGGGGCCGACGGACTCGCGGCCATCGCCAGCTGGCACCCGGACGTGGTGATCCTCGACCTGGGTCTCCCGGACCTGGACGGCATGGAGGTGCTGCGGACCGTCCGCGCCTGGTCCGAGGTGCCGGTCGTGGTGCTCTCCGCCCGGCAGACCAGCGACGACAAGGTCGAGGCCCTGGACGCCGGCGCGGACGACTACGTGACCAAGCCGTTCGGGATGGACGAGCTGCTGGCGCGCGTCCGGGCCTCGGCACGGCGGCGGGGCGCAGGTGAGGCGCAGCCCGTGGTGCGCACCGCGTCCTTCACGGTGGACCTCGCCTCGCGACGGGTGACCACGACCGCGGGGGAGGAGGTCCGCCTGACACCCACCGAGTGGCACATGCTCGAGATGCTCGCCCGGTCCGTCGGCAAGGTGGTCGGGCGCCGCGAGCTGCTCCAGGAGCTGCGCGGGCCCTACCTGGACCAGGAGACCCACTACCTGCGCGTCTACCTCGCGCAGCTCCGCCGCAAGCTCGAGCCCGATCCGGCGCACCCCCGGCACCTCATCACCGAGGCGGGGGTGGGGTACCGGCTCGAGCCGTAGCCGGGTGCCGGACCTGGGCCGTCGGGTGGGTGCACCCGCGGTTCATCGAGGGGCCACCCTACGGACGGCTGCGCCCCGTAGATTCGGACCGTGCGCAGGTGGTTGCGGTGCCGGGGGTGGGAGATCGCCCTCGTCCTGCTCGCAACGGCGGCATTCACCCTCCTCGGGGTCACCACGGTCACGGGGGTGACGTTCGGGGACGGGGACCACCGACCCCCCGGGCTCAGCGGGTGGTGGGAGGACGTCACCACCGTGTCCGAGGCCGAGCGGGCGACCCAGTTCTGGGACACCCCGGTCACCACCGACGACCCGATCGACGGCGACCGGTCCTCGAGCGCCTGGCGGGCGTTCCGCGGGACCAGCGAGCTGGAGGCCGCGCTGCTGGTCCTCGCCGGGACAGCCGGTCTGGCTGGATGCGTGCTGCTGGCGATCCGGTCGGACCGGGATGCCCTCCCCCCGCCGCGGGTGCGGCGGTCAGGTCGGGGCCGACGGGCCGAGCAGTCGATCCGCCTCTGACCTGTTGAGCGTCGACGGGATCGTGCCGAGGTCTGAGGATTCGACCGAGGTGACCCAAGCGTCGCCCTCGAGGGCCCACTGCCCGGGGCTGACGACGCCCCACTGGCCCGTCTCCTTCCCCTGCTGGAGCTCGAACGGGCGGAGGAACAGCAGGTACTCGTGCCCTTCCAGCATCGGGCTGGGGAGGCCATCGACCCTCTCGTCCAGTTGTCGAACGACGACCTCCTCGTTCGGACGCGCACCCTCGAGCACGCCCGTCACGCTGAAGGTGACCAGCTCATACGGCACGCCGGCGTGCTCGATCTCCTCCACCGATCTCGCTCTACCCTCGACGACCAGCGTGGCTTCCTCGTGGAGCTCGTCGACCGACCGGTAGTCCTCGGCCAAGGAGCCTTCGCTCTGCGGGGCAGTGCCTCCTCCGCCCGTGCCGGCCCCCGATCCGCAGGCGCCCAAGAGGGCGGCCACGGCGATCGCGGAGATGACCGCGCGGAGCTCGAACCTGGGGGTCTCCGGGGAGGAGGGCAGGTTGACGGCGTCGCGCAGGTCGGAAGCGACGGGCCAGTCCGTCCCGTCGGTCAGGCCCCTCCTCGGACCGGGCGACAGCTGCACGGCACCTCCTGGTGTGGTCCTCCGGTGGCCAGTGTTGCCCGTACGTCTTTGGCGCTACAACCCCATGGACGGGCTTGCCGCAACGAGAAGTCAGTCCTCTCTCTCCGATATGGAAGACAGGGGCGAGTCCTGTGCGATGGAGGCTCACGACGCACTTCAGGGTGTGACCGACGCCCGGGCCCGCATCGCGTCGAGGTGCTGGTCGACGTGGGCTACGTGCAGACCTCCAAGGCCCCGCACGGCTCGCGCACGCGCACCTGGCTCACCCTCGCTGATCCCGGGCGGAGGGCGCTGGACGGGCACCTCGCAGAGCTGCGTCGCATCGCCGCGGTGGCCGCCGCCCGCTGATGCGGGAGGGGGCGCGCTCCGCGACGTCCTCGGTGTCCCCGTCTACGGCTCGGGGACATCGGTCCACACCGCGACCCAGCGGACGGGTCGGTGCTATCGGGCTCGCTGCGCTGGGGACGCCCGCCGCCAGGGCGGGGTGCCAGCTCGGGATGCCGCGGCGGCCCCGACGGCGACGAGCAGGACCTGCAACAGCGTTCGCGGCAGCAAGGGGGTGTCGGGGGCCGCGGGATGGTCGACTCCCTGGGCTGCGACGACGTTGGCAGGGAACATCGCGATGAGCAGCAGGATCGCTGCGACGGCCGTGAGCCTGCGCGTCCTGGGGACGACCAGGCCCACCGCGAGGCACAGCTCGAGCACGCCGGTGGCTGTGACGATGAACCCGGGTTGGGGGATCCAGGTGGGGACGATCGCGATCAGCCCGGACCGCTGCGGCTCGATGACGTGGGTGACGGCGGCAGAGCCCAGCACCGCGGCGAGACCCACGCCGCACGCCCCGGGCCACGAGTCCCACGCCTGGGCGCGCCCGGCGCCGCGGCGCACCGCCAGGTGGGCG
>NZ_JALPKN010000030.1 GCF_023630195.1 Actinotalea sp. C106
CGAGGGCGAGCCGGGCGCGGGGGGCGGTGGCCTGCTCGGGCGGGGTCGCGGAGAGGCCCGGACCAGCGTGCGAGCCCCGGGTGCGGGCCGGGGGCCGAGGCTCAGCCATGGGCGCGCGCAGATCAGCGTCGGACATCGGGGCGCTCCGTCCTGCTCGGCCGGGCCTCGACGGGCCACGGCTCGAATCGATTCGAGAGTCCTGGTAGGAGCACCGTCGACCATCACCGGGATGCCACGACGGTACCTCGTGCGCCGGGTGCGCGTCGGCCGCGCCCGCGGACGCAACGGGAGCCACCCGAGGCGCTGACGTGGAACCACTCCCCGGGAACACCGGCAGCCCGGCGCGCGTTGGGCACAAGGCCCGGGACGGCTGGCGAGGCCGCCCGCACGCCCGCGCACCCCACGCGCCCCTTCTCGACCGGAGCACCAGTGACCGACGCCGCCCGCCCCACGCCCACCACCGGCGCGGACCTCCTCGACCGACCTGACGGCGGGGACGCGGCGCCGCCAGCACCTCCCACCACGATGGGGGCGCAGGAACGCCTCGCCGTCGGGCTGCTGCTCGTCTCGGCCTTCGTCGTCATCCTCAACGAGACGACCATGGGGGTGGCGCTGCCGAACGTCATGGCGGACTTCGCCATCCCGGCGAGCACCGCCCAGTGGGTCACGACGGTGTTCCTGCTCACCATGGCCGTCGTCATCCCGATCACCGGGTTCGTCATGCAGCGCCTCGGCACGCGGGCGACCTTCCTCACGGCGATGAGCCTGTTCACCCTCGGCACGTTGGTGTGCGCCCTGGCCCCCGTGTTCCCCGTGCTGCTGGGCGGCCGAGTCATCCAGGCCAGCGGCACGGCCGTCATGATGCCGCTGCTCATGACGACGGTCATGGCCGTCACCCCGCCCACCGCGCGTGGCAAGACGATGGGCAACATCTCGGTGGTCATCGCGGTCGCCCCGGCCATGGGCCCCACGTTCTCCGGCTTCGTGCTCAGCGTGCTGCCCTGGCGTGGGCTGTTCGTCATCATGCTGCCGATCGCGGCCATCGCCCTCACCCTGGGCGCGCTGCGCCTGCCGGCACTGACGAGCCCACGGCCCGCCCGGGTGGACCTGCTGTCCATCCTCGTCGCGGCCCTCGCCTTCGGCGGCCTCGTCTACGGCCTGACCGAGCTCGGCGAGTCCGCCGCCCACGGCGGGGGCGGGGCTGGCGGCACCGCGATCGCCCTGCTGCCGGTGGTCGTCGGGGTCGTGGCCCTCGGGCTCTTCGTGTGGCGGCAGCTGCGCCTGCAGCGACGCGACGCAGCGCTGCTGGACCTGCGCACCTTCGGCACCCGCACCTTCTCGGTCGCGATCCTGCTCATGGCCGTCAGCATGGGCGCCCTGTTCGGCACCATCATCCTGCTTCCCCTGTACGCCCAGGACGTCCTCGGGCTGGCCCCGCTCCAGGCGGGCCTGATCCTGCTGCCCGGCGGGCTGCTCATGGGCCTCGCGGCCCCCTTCGTCGGACGGGCCTTCGACAGGTTCGGGGCGCGCGTGCTCGTGGTCCCCGGCACCGTGCTCGTGAGCGCCGCCGCCTGGGGCTTCGCGATGCTGAGCGCGGCCAGCCCGGTGTGGATGCTCGTGGCCTGCCACGTGGTGCTCAGCGGCGGGTTGGCGATGATGTTCACGCCCCTGTTCACCTCGGCCCTCGGCTCGCTGCCGCCGCACCTGTACCCGCACGGCAGCGCGACCATCGGCACCGTCCAGCAGGTCTCCGGCGCGGCCGGGACGGCCCTGTTCGTCACCGTCATGACCATCCAGGCGGCCGCCCTCACCTCGTCCGGCGCGACCGAGGTGGAGGCGACGGCGGGCGGCACCCACGCGGCCTTCCTCGTCGGCGCGGGGATCATGCTGCTGACCATCCCCATCGCCTTCGCGGTGCGGGCTGCTCGCCCGGTCCCCTCGGAGCCGAGCCTGCCCGCCGCTCACTGAGGACCAGCCCGCCGCGCCGGGCGGCGCCAGGGAAGACCACCTCACCGATGCCGCGCGGGAGCCTTCCTGGGGCCGGTGGGCTCAGCCGGCCGGGGGCTCCGGCGCACCGGCGGGGGGCTCACCGCCGTCGACCGTGACGACGTAGCTGCGACCGTCGTGGCCGGTGACCCGGCGCAGCTCCCCGGTGAGGCGACCGGCCCTCTCCCGCTGCGCGGGGCTGACCTCGCTGCCGCGGCGCGGGTCCCCGACGTCGGCGGGCCCCGTGAACGGCAGCAGGAAGCGCTCGGTGAACGTCAGGCCGCGTGACCGGCCAGGCCTGGTCGGCGTCATCCTGGGCTCCTCGTGGTGCAGCTGGTCATTCACGGGCGGTCACGGTGGCACCGGCGCCAGGACACCGGCCTGCTCCTCTGCCGAGCATGACGAAGGCCCCGCCTCAGCGCTGTCGCTGGTGGCGGGGCCCGTCGCTCTCTGTGCGCCCGGAGGGATTCGAACCCCCAACCTTCTGATCCGTAGTCAGATGCTCTATCCGTTGAGCTACGGGCGCGTGGTCATCTGGACCGCGCATGAGAATACATGCCACGGCGCCCAGCACCCAATCGGGGCTCGGCCTGACCTGTGCGCTGGGCCACCCCCGGAGGGGCGGCCCCGCGCGACGCGGAGACGGTGGGATTTGAACCCACGGAAGGCTTGACACCTTCACGGCCTTAGCAGGGCCGCGCACTAGACCTGACTATGCGACGTCTCCAGTGTGCGGATCAGCGTACCTGCCGCCGCTCCCCCCGAGCAAAACCCCGCCTCCCACCCCACCTCGGGAGGGTGGGGGGCGGGAGGATCAGCGGTCGTAGGCCCAGGCCCGGTCGGTGAGCATGCGGGCGGCAGCGAGTCCCACCGCGATCGAGATGACGACGAAGATCGCCTGGACCCCCGAGGTGACCGCGACCTCGGCGTCGCCGTTGTTCAGGCCCACGACCGCCCGGTAGGCCGCGGCCCCGGGCACCATGATGACGACGGCGGGCACCGAGATGGTGATGCGGGGCACCTTGATGAGCGGAGCCACCCAGGCGGCCAGCAGTCCCACGACCAGGGTCGCCATCATGGTCGCGGCCTGGATGGCCACGCCCAGGTCGGCGACCTCGAGCCGCAGCACGTTGGCGACCATCCCGATCCCGGCGGCAGCCAGGGCCATCCGCAGGGGCGAGTTGAACATCAGCGCGAAGCCCAGCACCCCGAGGAAGCTGGCGAGCATCCGTAGCGCGATCCCCACCAGCACGGGCAGCTCGGCCGCCGGGGCCGGGGAGGGGTCGAGCCCCGCCACCCAGGAGACCCCCCACACCGCGAGCGCGGCCGAGGTCAGGATCATCAGCGCGTAGACCGTCCGGGCCACCCCGGCGGAGAAGTCGAGCTTGGCGAGGTCCAGGGCCCCGGTGACCAGCGGGAACCCGGGCACCAGGAACAGCACGGCTGAGATGTAGCCGGCCTCGTGGCTCGACCCCGCTCCCCCGGCGACGGCGTCGAGGGTCAGCACGTACCCGAGGTACACCAGGCAGGCGACGGCCGCGGCGATCATCGTCACGCCGAACTGGTTGACCCGCCGGTGCAGGAAGAAGCGCCGCACGAACTGCCCGAGCCCCGCGGCGAGGAACACCCCGGTCACCTCGATCACGCCGCCGTCGTTGAGGTACGCGAACGCCCCGCAGGCCATCGCGGCGAAGAGTGCGTTGGCCAGCGCCGGGTACAGGGGCGGCAGGCCCTCGATGCGGTCGAGCTCGCTGTTGATGTGCTCGACGGCGACCCCCGGCCGCAGCCCGTTGCACAGGTCGGTCAGCTCCTGGAGCCGGTGGGAGTTGACGCCGATCTGGCGGACCTCGGCGACCTCGGTGCGGAAGATCGGCCCGCGGTGGGAGGTCGCGGTGATCTCGGTCAGGGTCACGTGGGCCTGGTGCCGGTCCAGCCCGACGGCGCGGGCCACCTGCTGCATCGCGGTCTTGACCCGGTAGCTGCCCGTCCCGGAGGACAGCATCGCCCGTCCCATGCGCAGCACCGTCCCGGACTGCCGGATCAGGCTGACCGGCTCGAGGGCGTCCTCATCCGTTGCGCTCACCATGGGCCCCATCCTGGTGGGTCGGGCCGGGCCGGAGACAGGACGAGGGTCCGCCGGGCCCTCACCAGCGGCGCAGCACGGTCCAGAGGTTGTGGTCGTCCACCCGGGTCAGGGTGAGCTCGTGGGCGGTCCGGCGCGCCAGAGCCAGGCCGCGGCCGGACTCGGCGAGGTCCTCGGGCAGCCCCGCGTCGAGGTCGATGTCCAGGGGCGGCCCGGTGTCGTGCACCTCGGCCCAGGCACCCTCGGCGTCGGCCCCCAGCAGCACGGTGGCCTCGAACCCCCGCCCCTTCGGGGCGTGCTCGACCACGTTGCCCACCACCTCGACCACCGCGATCTCGAACATCATGCGTGCCTCGTCGCTGGCCTGCGGAGCCTTCTCCCACAGCTGTGCGATCGCGTCCTGCACGTGGTCGAGGCACTCGGGGGCTACGCAGCCCTCGATGCGCAGCACCCCGGGGGCGTCACCCCGCTGCGAAGGCATCGTCCACCGTCACGTGAGGGGTCAGGACCCGGTCCATGGTCGTCAGCTCCAGGACGGTGCGGACCTGCGTGCCGACCCGCGCGAGACGCAGGTCACCGCCCGCGGCTCGGGCCACCCGCAGCCCGCCGACCAGAGCACCGAGCCCCGAGGAGTCGAGGAACTCGGTCTCCCCCAGGTCGACGACCACCAGGTGGTGACCGTCGGCCACGGTCCCGTCGATCGCCGTCTTGAGGGTCGTGGCAGCAGCCATGGTGAGGCGCCCGCGCGGCCGCAGGACGGCCGTCGTCGGGGTCGGCAGCTCACGCTCGAGATTCATGGGTGGTGGTCTCCTCAGACTCGGTGTAGCCGCGGTATCGCAGCCCCTGCACGATCACGCTCAGCACGAGCAGGTCGTAGGCGACCCACGCGAGGTTCACGACGGTACCGACCCACAGCGAGTAACCCAGGCTCGCGCGGATGACACCGATCACGGCCGCCACGACGAGCAGGACCATCGCCGTGAGCTGGGGCAGGACCAGGCGCCAGGCCCCGGCGCCGTCCTGCCGGACCTTGGGGGTCACCGCGAAGCCGAGCGGGCGACCCCACCACACGTTGGCCGCGGCCGTCGTCACGGCCTTGATCCACACCGGGAACAGGGCCAACGAGTACTGCTGCCCGCGCCAGGTCCGGACCCCCTGCGCGGCGACCAGGAACAGCACCTGGCTCGCGAGGAAGAAGGGGATGAACCGGATGAAGAAGTCGACCGTCCAGGCGGTGACCGGCAGGACGCCGAAGCACAGGAAGATGACCGGCGCCGCGAGGTAGACGACGGCCGCGAACCCCGAGAGGTAGCTCCACATCGTCGAGAAGTACATGAGCCGCTGGCCCACGCTCAGGCCCTTCTGGACCAGGGGGTTCTCCTTGAGCATCACCTGGAGGGTGCCCTGGGCCCAGCGCAGGCGCTGGGTCATCATCGTGGCCATGTCCTCCGGCGCCAGGCCGTAGGCGAGCCGCTCGTGGTGGTAGACGGTGCGCCACCCGAGGGCGTGCAACCGCATCGCGGTGGCCATGTCCTCGGTGACGGAGACCGTCGCGACGGGCATCACCGGGATGGCCTCGTCCGAGCGCCCGACGTCGACCGCCCCCACCAGGGCCTGGACCTCGGCCATGGCATGCAGCGGGGACAGCTCCCGGGCGGCGAGCTGGGCCAGGGCGGACTCGTCGACCAGCGTGGCCCCCAGCTCCCGGTCGGTCGCGATCGGCAGGGCCCCGACCTCGCCACCGAGGTCCAGGGCCGCGAGGTCCGCGCGGATGGCTGCGAGGTCGGCGTGCACCATGCTGGCCGAGACCTCGTCGAGGCGGCGCTGGAAGTCGTAGGTCACCGCGGCCACCGGCTCCCCCGCCGCGACGCGCTCGAGGGCGCCGTCGACGGCCTTGCGGACCTGGCGCAGGGCCATGGCCTCGCGCGGGTCCTCCGCCTGCTTGCTCGCGCGGTGCAGCAGGGACCGACCGGTGGTCAGGGCCTCGCGCACGGCCCGCTCGGTCTCGCGCACGTAGCCCACCAGGCCCAGCTGCATGAGGGCATCACGCCGCAGCACGGCGTTGGACCCGCAGAAGAACGCCGCGTTCCAGCCGTCCTTGCCCTGCTGGATCGGCCCGTAGAACAGGGGGGCCTGGCTGCCCAGCGGGTCGGCCTCGGAGACGTTGGTGAAGTACTGCGGGGTCTGCACGAGGGCGACCGCGTCGTCGACGAAGTAGCCCAGGGTGTTGTCGAGGATCTCGGGCTCGGGCACCTGGTCGGCGTCGAGCACCAGGAAGAACTCACCCTCGGTCTGGAACAGGGCGTTGTTGAGGTTGCCGGCCTTGGCGTGCCGGGGACGATCGGCCCAGTCGATGGTGCGTTCGATGTAGCCGGCCCCGAGAGCCTCCGCAGCAGCGCGCATCGCGGGCCGCGACCCGTCGTCGAGCACCCAGGTGCTGTGGGGGTGGCGGATGGCGAGGGCGGCCTCGACCGTCCGGGCCACGAGCTCGACCGGCTCGTCGTACGTGGTGATGAAGACGTCGACCGTCACCCCGGGCGGTGGCGGCGGGGGCGCGGGGCGGGTCTTGGCCTTCCACATGGTGGTGCCGAAGAGCAGGACGTCGACCAGGCTGTAGGTCTCGGCGATCACCAGGGGGATCGCGATCCACCAGGCCGACCAGTTGACCGACTCGAGCCAGCGCCAGGCCACGTAGTTGACGCCCAGGATCGCGGTGACCACCACGATCACGCGGAGCAGGAGCTGGCGGCCCATCAGCCCTCCCGGGCCAGGGCCAGGACGGTCACGTCGTCGGGCCGACGGGCCTGCCGGCGGGTCAGGTCGACCACGCGCTCGACCGCGTCGTGCGCCCCGGCCGCCCCGGCCAGGACCCCGTCGAGCACGGCGAGGGAGTCGAGGCTGCCGTCGAGCATGTCGAGCACCCCGTCGCTCACCGAGAGCAGCATGTCCCCCGGCGCGAGGGTCACCTCGGCCCCGACCCGCTCGTCCCCGAAGGCCATCCCCAGGGGCGGGCCGGTGGGCGCCAGGCGCTCGTGGTCCCCCGCGGCGCGACGCAGCAGGGTGAGCCCGTGCCCGGCGTCGGCGTAGTGCACCACGGCCGTGGTGGGGTCGAGGCGGGCGTGCAGGGCCGTCACGAAGGACCCTGCGGCCGACAGGTCGCTCTCGAGGGCGAGCTCGGCATCGGCCAGGGCCTCCTCGACGGTGGCGCGGCGCGAGGAGGACCGCAGGACGGCGCGGACCGTCGCGGCGATGATCGCCGAGCCCATGCCCTTGCCCATGACATCCGCGAGGGTCAGCACCACGGCGCCGTCAGGCACGGTCTGCCAGTCGTAGAAGTCTCCGCCGACCTGCTGCGCGGGGACGCAGGCCCCAGCGATCTCGAAGCCGTCGACCCGGGGCTCGCTGCGGGGCAGCAGGCTGGCCTGGACCTCCCCGGCCCGGCGCAGCTCGTCCTCGACCACGAGCTCCTTCTCGACCCAGCGGGCGAGGTCCCGCAGCAGCCGCGACTCGGCGTCGCTGAACTCTCGCGGCTTGGTGTCGTAGACGCACAGGGTGCCCACGCGGTGGCCCCCGGCGGCGGCGAGGGGCTGCCCGGCGTAGAAGCGGATGTTCGGGTCGTCCGTGACGTAGGGGCTCGCGGCGAAGCGCGGGTCGTCCGTCGCGTCCCGCACGACGATGCCCTCGTCGTCCTCGACCACGACGGTGCAGAACGACCCGGCCCGCGGCGCCTCGGTCTTCCCCAGGCCTACCTCGGCCTTGTAGAACAGCCGGTCGGTGTCCACGAGGGACACGAACGCCGCCGGGACGTCGAAGAGCTGCTGCGCGAGACGCACCACCCGGTCGAAGCGCTCCTCGCGCGGGGTGTCGAGCATCCCGAGCTCACCCAGGGCAGCAAGACGCGCGATCTCACCACCCGATATCCGACCTGCCATGCCAGGACCCTAACGAGCCCCCGTGACCGCCGCGCGCGCCGCGCCCGACGACGCCGTCCTGCGGGCAGGTCCGTCCCAGATTGTCCGGACCCGGCCGGAGGGGCGATCACCCCATCGTGTTGATCTTGCGTGGGCTGATCCGGAGCACGACGCGCTGCTCTCGACGACCGCCGTACCAGGGGTAGGGGCCACCCAGGTAGCGCTGGGCCAGGGCCTCGATGTGCTCCTCGGCGCCCTCCGTGGTCGCGGCGGTGACCAGGCCGCGGATCTCGACGTATCTCGACGGACGTACGGGCGAGCTCACGACCAACGAGACCCGAGGCTCGCGCCGGACGTTCCGTGCCTTCTGGTGGCCTGTCACCGTGTTGATCAGGACGTCGACCCCGTCGGTGTCGACCCACGTCTGGGTCAGCTGGGGCGACCCGTCGGGCATGACGGTCGAGAGGTAGCAGGTCGCGGCGCTGCGCAGCAGGTCGACGAGCTCGGCGGGCAGCGGCAGACCGCCGTCGTCGGACTCGAGGCTGGTTCTGGCGGTGTCGGTCATGGCTGCTCTCAGTGGTGGAGCGAACAAGGCGCCCCAGGCAGGAAGCGTCGACGTGCGGCGCTCGTGCTCATCTTGACACGCGCGCGAGGTGCCCTGCGCTCGACGGAGGAGGGGCTGCTGAGCGCGCTCCGCCCCGCCGAGGCCGCACAGCTGCGCGACCTGCTGATCCGCGTGGCCAGGTCGACCGGCCCGTCGGAGTCCTGCTGACCGTCCCGCCTACGTCCCGTCGGCGGATCGTCCCGGAGTCGCGTCGACCACGCCGGAGGGCTGGTCGGGCACCCCCATCGCCCGCAGCGCGCGAGGGCCGAGGACGGCGGTGCCCCCCGCGACGAGGCCCAGAGCGAGGCAGGCCCAGGCCCAGCTGAACGCCTCGTAGAGGGCGCCCCCGGCCATGACGCCGACGGTGGCCCCGACCAGGGCGGCGTTGCCGAGCAGGCTCATCCCCCGCCCCACCCGGTCCTCGCAGGCCTCCGCGACGACGGCTTCCTGGAGGGGCGCCAGGGCCGCCCACCCCGCACTGGCCAGGACCCAGAGCACAGCAACCGCCACGGGGCCGGGGGCCACGGCCAGGCCCGCGAAGCAGATCGCTGACGCCAGGCACGCCCCCGCGTAGGTGGCGCGCCGTCCCCACCGACGGGAGAGACGGTGCAGGGGCCGCGGGAGCACGGTCATCGCGATCCCCCCCGGCAGGTAGACGAGGGCGATCTGGTAGATCTCGAGACCGAAGGACGCCTGCAGGTGCAGGAGCAGGAGGAGTCCGATCCCGCCCTCCGCCACGGCCATGAGCATCACCGCACCCAGGAGCGGGCGGAGCCGCAGGACGTCCCGGCGGAGCGGACGCGGCGCGGTGCGGTCGGCCGTGGCCACGCGGGGCGCCAGCAGCAGCCCGATCGCCCCGATCGCGCAGGTGACCGCCAGCGCCGTGAAGACCCCGAAGAAGTCCAGGAGGGGCAGCAGGTACATCGCGGGGAACCAGAAGAACCACGAGGCGAAGGCCACGGCCGAGGTCAGTCGCGCGAAGGCCTCGGCGTCGTCCTCGAGGGCCTCCGCGACGACGGCCCGCACCGAGACCCAGAGCAGCGGCCCGCCGACCCCGCCGACGACCGCGGCCACGAAGGCCACGCCGACGTTCGGGGCGACGGCGTAGACCGCGCAGCTCGCCGCGTAGAGGGCGGCCCCGAGGGCGGCGACCCGGGTGCGCTCGTAGGTGTCCGAGGCTCGACCGGCCAGGGCCCGTGCGACGAAGGACACCGCGAGCTCGACGCCCACGAGAAGCCCGATCTGCGTCGGCGTGGCACCTAGGGCCGCTCCGGCCCAGAGCGGGACGAGGAAGTCGAGCAGCTCACCCGACCCACCGACCAAGGACGCGCCGAGCACGGCCTTCCGCTGACGCCCCCCACGCATGGAGGGAGCCTAGGCGGAGGGGCCTGCGGGGGGAAAGGCGCGACCGCCCAGAAGTCCTGCACCCGAAGCGGAGGGCAAGGGATTCGAACCCTTGAGTGCGAGGTCATCGCACTAACGGTTTTCAAGACCGTCGCGATCTCTCCCATTTGCCCTGTTCACGGCCTTGCGCCGCCTGCGACCCTGGAGATGTTAGCCGTTGTTAGCCGTCCCTGAGCCCTACACCATCGACCCCTCGGGGTGCAAGTGGTTGCTAGGACGTCCCGGCTCGCGTGCGGTACTCGCGGCGCAGCCGAATCGCCGTAGCCTGCTCTGTCTCCGTGGTGGTCACGTACGACTCGGTCACCGCGATCGTGGAGTGCCCCAACATCTCCTTCACCACAGAGAGCGGGACCCCAGCCCGAACCAAGCTCGACGCGGCCGTGTGTCGAGCGGCGTGGACCGTGCGACCGATACGGCTGATGCCCGCCCCGTCCAGAATCTGGTGCCACCTGGTGTTGTCTAGGCCCTCGCTGATGTGGGTGCCGCGATCTGACCGGAAGACTAGATCGGCGTCAACGACCGGGTAGCGGCCCTGCGCCCGAACGTCTTCGAGGCGACGCCGCTCGGTCTGGGACACCTCAGGTGTCGTTGAGTCCCGCAGCGCCTTCATGACGCGGAACTCGTCTACAAGTTCCTCGTCTAGCAGCACGGTCCGCTCCGAGTCGTACTTCAGGGCTGCGTCAATGTAGAACCCCCCAGTCACGCGCTGCGGGCACCGGTAGGCGGCCCGCCGCTTCGATCGGTCCCCACCAGCCGCCCACCACTCGAGGGTGCACGGGCTTGTCTCGGGGTCCCTCCACGGACCGGGGCATCCGTGGCGATGCTTGACGTGCTCGAGCTGCTGCCGGATGTGGACCTCACCGGTGTCCAGGTCCAGGTAGTCCCACGTCAAGCCCAGGGCTTCCGCCTGCCGGGGCCCAGCCTCGAAAGCGAACCGCCAGCGAGTGTGCTCTGACGGGTGGTTGGGCCAGCGCTCCTTCACGTACCCAAGGAACGCCTCCTGCTCCTCGAGTCGAAGAGCAACTTTGGTTCGGCTTGGGGTGGCCTTGCGTCCTGTGGCCCGTACGTCATGCTCGGGGACCTCCATCCCGAGCATCGGATGCCTCGTTAGGTGTCCGCGCTTCTGCCCGTAGGTCAGGGCCTGGTGAAGACGTCGCCAGATCGACCGCATCCGGTACCACGACAGGCGCCCCTTCCGGCGGTCTTGGGTCGTCGCTGCCTGCAGGGTGTCGATGAAGTCGTCAATCTCGGTGGACTCGGGGTTCTCCAGTGCGGCGAGCGTCACGTTCCCGAGGTGCGGCAGGATCCACACGCGGACTTGGCTCTCGTAGTCGTCGTAGGTCGCCTGGGCGACCCGCTTCTCTGTGAACCGATGAGGTTTGGCCGCCTTCCGGTCGAGCAATGGGTCCTTCTCATCGAGCCACAGCGCCATGAGCTCGCGCACCGTGAGGACCTCCTCCACGGGCGCGATCCCCTCTTCCACCTTCCTCTTCTCCTTGCGGGCACGCTCAGCCGCTGCATGTTCCGCGTCGGTGAGGGTGCGCCAGCGCAGAAGGGTGGCGACCGCTTCGGGCTGTTGCTTGAAGGTCTGGGTGCGCTTGAGGCGACGGCCCGTTGTGGGGTCGAGGAAGGGGATCTGGGCCGTCCAACGGGTGCGTCCCGATGGTTGGAACACGGTGCCTAGGCCGTCGGGGACGGCGATCGCGCCACTCACCCGGGGGATCGTATCCGAACGGTTTGGGTCTCAGAGAACCGGTGTGTTAGTCACGTTCACCAACGGCGGTTGCTCCCGGGGAGCCCTGCGGGGCGGTTGTACTTCCGGGGCTGATTCGTCCGGTTCTCAGTCCGGTGAGGGCGGGCGTACCACGTGAGCAGTTCGCCCAGGTCGTACATCACCTTCGCGCCGCTGGGCGGCCCGTAGCGGCCGATCTCACCCTTCTGCCACGCAGTCCGCAGCACTTCGGCGCTGACGCGCAGTAGCCGGCTGGCCTCTGCCTGGGTGACGAACCGCGGACACAGCACAGCGCCTTGGGGCGCGGTGTCGGGAGCGGCGGTCACAACTCCACTGTATAGACGCTGGCTGACTGCCGGGCTGGCCAGAGCGCCTTCTCAGCACGAGCGCATGCTAGATATTCGATTACCGAATGAGAGTTCACCCGGTCCGTCGGCCCCGTGCTCGTGCTGCGCCTGCCAGCGATGCGCCGCGAGGCTGCCGAGCGCGAACTCGCGGCGGCGGTGGAACAGGCACGCGAGGCCAGCGTCTCGTGGACCGATGCCGTCGTCGAGGTCGGGGGCACCCGCCGAGCGCCCGCCAGCGGTGGAGGACCAGGCTCAAGAGCACCATCCGCTGACAGCAGGCCGCGAGCAGCAAGCGGACGGGCGCGAGCATCACGGTCGGCAGCAAGCGCAGTGCGACGCGCGCGGCGAAGCAGATGATCACCCGCGACACCAGCAGCGGCTGCACCACAAGCCACAAGGTCAAGAACAGCCGTTGACGGCGCCTGACGGGCTGGCGGAGGGTGAGGTAGGCGGGCGGCCTTGTGTTGTCGAGACACACGCAACCACGCCCCCGAAGGGGCGCCGGAAAGGCAGCCGCCCGCCTGCCTCAAGCGTAACCACCCACCGCAGCGTGAAATCCCACTCGAGGTCCCGCGCACCGGGTGAAACCGCTAGGAGCGCCTGCCCGCGGAGCTTCCCGATGAGGCCGGTCAGCAGCATCGGCCTGTCCCAGGGACGCCCGGTTCTTCTCGGCCCGCCGGCCCCGCGCGTAGCGTCACGACCGTGGAGATCGGCCCGGCGCGGTGGCGCCAGCTCCCCGACGGCGCGGGGTGGGTGCAGGTCAGATGCACACGCAAGAAGCGCGTGCTCTAAATCTGCGTGTGCATCTGACCTGCGCCTCCACGACCGCCGGGAGCTAGACCCCGCAAGAGTTGCGGGGTGTAACTGCGCGTCCGGGGTCAAGTCCCACCGCCGGCCCCGCGTGCCGATGCACCGCGGACCGCCGCCACCACGCATCGGCGTGCTGGTGCGGGGCCCGGGTCGCGGAAGGGTGCACCTCGGTCGACCGGTGGGATGCAGGGACCGTCCCGGTCGACCTGCGAGCGGATCAGTGGTGCGCGCTGCCGGCCTGACCGGCGGCGGGCAATCCGTGGCCACCATGTGGGTTTGGGCTCCCGCGTACTAGTTCCCACAACGGGGGCTCTTCGCGTTCGGCGCACGGGGGTCGCGGGTCACGGCGGCGATCTTGGGGGTGCCCTCAACCTTGCGGGCCGGGGGAGCCGATCTACCTCAAGCACCTTCGGCCTGCCCGAGTCTGGATCGTCGCCATAATCTGTGCGCTCAACTGCGCGCAAGGAGGCCAGCGTGTGTGGGTGCTCGAAGCTTCGGCCGGTCCCGGGCCCCGCTCGCGAAGCGTGCGGGGGAAGTAGTTAAGTTGCTGAAGTCCTGCAGTAAGTAAGTCCAACTACTACGGCCCGCAAGCCCAAGGGTTGGTGCCGTCAATCCTGGGGGCGGGTGCCCTCAATATTGAGGGCTCGTGCCCGCACGATTGACGGCACCCCCACGGGAGTGCGTCGACGTCATCCCTCCCCTCCGTCTGCCAGTCCCACGCCGGCAGTTGCGCGGACCGGTGCAAGAGCCTGTATAGACGGTGCGGTAACGTACCTGACACACGAAGGAGGAGTCATGAGTACGAACCCCGAGGTGTGGCAGCAGACGGAGCTGCCCGTCACCGCCGATGAGATCTCCAAGCCGAGCCGCTCCGCTCAGACAATCGAGGAGTGGCGGAGCGTAGCGGCCGAGCGTCGTGAGGTTGAGGCCCACTGGGCAACTTGCCTGATCACGGCAGTCGCCGACGGCTGGACCCACTCAGAGATCGCGCGGGCTGGTGGTGTCACGCGACCAGCCGTCACACAGTCCGCCACCCGCATCCGCCGTCGGCAAGCATCCGCCGACACCTGAAGCACGAGCACCCCCGCGCCTCCTGTGCCGGGAGACATGCGCGAGGGTGCCCGTCTAGACCAGTCATCGAATGGAAGGGTAGCACCATCATGGGATGGAAGGCGATGGAACTTGTCCTGGACGACCCGGGCTACGACGACCTCACCAACTCGCAGAAACTCCCCCTCGTGCAGTTGGCGCGTCGAGTGATCGAGAGCACCAATGAGTACAGCCGCTCGCGGGTTGTGGGCGACGACGTCGCGAAGCACCTCGATGCCGTGAACGCGAGTCGCTGGACCGTGGCTGTCGAGGTCGCGGAACTCGCCAAGAGGTCGAAGGTGAGCGTGTCGGTCATGGAAAAGCACATGCTCACCTGGCGCGAGAAGGGGCTTGTCGAGGCTCTACCGGGAAGTGATTGGGAGCTCACGCGTAATCGTCTGGTGTACCTCCCCCGTGCCCGCCGCACGTTCCGAGCGACGCGCCGGTCTGCGATCCTTCTGCTGGAGCAGCGCAGGGCGAGGTGGAGCAACAAGGAAATCGCGCCTGGCGTGACAGGGGACGATACGACCCCGGCAGCCGTGGTCGTAGACGCGCTCATCGCGGCGTGGCGTGCCGCTAATCCGGTCGTGCACCGAGGTGCGGAGCACCCGACGTGGACGGTGCCGATGGACACGGTCGCGGCGGCGATTCCAGCCATGGTCAAGGCGTTCTGTGAGGACTCGATGACGATGATCGACGTGACAGAGGACCTGTCGGAGTTGCCAGAAGGGCGCGACGCAGCGTTCTGGGGGGAGCCGGCCGAGTTGCTGGTGGGTGATCCGCACCACCCCGAGGACGGACCGACCGAAGATGAGGCGTTCGAAGCGCTCGAAGAGTACTGGCGACGGCGGAAGGCGAAATCACCGCGGCAGATCGCCCGCAAGTTGCTTCCGACCCTTTCTGACCGGTACGGCATCACCACACCGGCGCAGATCGTAGAGATCGTGGATGATGGTGTCTTGCTCGATTCGTTGGTCAACTTGACTCGACCGTCACAGGTCAAGAGCGCGGTAAAGGCTGCCACGGAGTGCGACGAGCGAACGCCGGCGGCTGGCGTGCCACACCAGCGCGCCGCGTCGCAGGTCGATCTTGAGCGATGGATCCTCGGTGAGTGCGCCGAGCACATCGATGCACTCACCGAGATGGCGAAGGCCAACGGCTACGAAGATGCCTCGGGCTCGGCCTTGCGCGATCTCTGCGGCGCCCTCAACCACTTCAGGGCTTCCTACGAGGCCAGGCATGGACGCCCGCCAACGCCTGCGGCGCTGAGTGAAGCCGCGGTGGCATTCACAGACGGCCGGTTGAGGAACAAGCGCCCCGTTCAGGTCGCGGGAATCTCTCTTCCGGACGAGCCGCCCTTCTAAGACGGCAGCGGACAATCGAGCGTCCAGAACCGTGGACGGGCGCGGAAGCCCGTCATCCCCTCCACCCACGGACGGCGATGACGGAGGAGGTCTTAGGTGTCCTGCCGTCGGGGTGGCACCCACCGCACCCGCGACCCCGGCGCGGTGGCGGCGTACGCCTCGAGGGCTTCAGTGATGACCGACGTCACCGTGCGGCCTTCCATCTCGGCCTTGGCGCGCACGCGCATCAGTAGGCGCGGGTTGAGGCGGTGCGCCGATTGGACGGGTGGCCCATCCACGGGCGGGAGAACGTCGGGTTCAGCGAGACTGGTAAGTCGCCGGCCGTGGGCCGCTTGGAGGCGTGCGAGTCGGCGTGCGACGCCGAGGGCTTCATCGTCGGTGATGGGCGGGCCTCCCAACCGCATGCGCAGGGGGCCGTCCTCGCCGGGCAGGGGGTGCGAGCTGCTGGATGGTGCCATGTGTCGAGTCTACGCTTTGTGTAGACGCAGTGGGGCCCGCCAGACGGGGGGCCAGCGCAAACGTCCACGGCCCACAGGCGGCGGTAAAGACGTTTCACCCGGCCGAGGGTGGGCGGTGAGCTCTGGGGCGCTCAGCGGGGCTGTGGCGGGCTGTGGTGGGGCGTGGCTGGATGCGCGTTGTGGGGGTATGACCCAGGGGAGCGCGTCAGATTTACGCCTTGTTGACCGCTTGAAGGGCAATTATTGACATAAGGTGGATTGTCGGCAGGCAACTTCCGGGAGTTGCCTCAGGCGCAAGAACTCCCGGCTCAGTGAGTAGGTACGTCCGCGCAGGTCAGCGCGTGTGGACCTTGCCGCGGGGGGCAGCGCGGAAGGTGCCTCTGGTGAAGGACGGCCTGGTGGCGCAGGAATCGTGCATCAGATGCACGATTCCACGGTCTGGCTGGAGGAGTCGGCAACGTCCGATCAGAGCGACGCGCGCGCGGGTGGATGGCACTGCACATGGTCGGCCGGCGCGACCCGTGCTCGGCCTCGTCCCAGTAGTCCTCCGACGGCGGCCCGGCACGCCGGGCAGTTGACGTCGCTCTCGCCCGTGCTTGAGCCGTTGCTGTCGACATCCGCACCGCAGGCGAGTTTGTCCTTGTGCAGTCCGGTGATGAGCAGATGAACGGTCCCGTAGTCGTCACCCGTCTCGGCCTCGCCTCCGCCAGAGAAGTGGCCATGGGGGTCGAAGTCGTCGGCGTCGGCCTCTTCACCGCAGATGGGGCAGCTCTCGCTCGTCATGGGGTTCGCGCCTCTCGCTCTCTGGGTCGCTGCTACGCCCTGGGCCCGGGCTCGGTTGAACTGCCGCCACACTAGGCGCGCCCGCAGCTCGCTGTCTTGTACTCGGCCAGGCTTAGGGCGGCGCCGCGGTGGCCCGCCCCGACTAGGCGGGTCGAAGGCACTCCCCCGTCAGGTGCCGACTCCCGGCTGCCCAACTCGCGTGCCCGCCAGTCCGGAGGTCACCGCAGATCGGCCTCAATGTCGGCCGGGACCGGGCGTCCCTGGTCATGGTCGACACCGTAGCGACTGAGGTGCGTGACTCCGCCGAGCGGCACGCGCATGACTAGACAGCCTCTGCGCCACGTCAGAGGGCTGCCGCAGCCAGAGCCGCTGGAAACTCTAGACGTGTCTAGACAGAGAGGTAGCCTAGATGTAAGAAGTGAAACCAAGAGGAGTGCATCATGGCAACCAGCATCCGATGGCCCCAGCCGGTGGCCGATGAGATGGCCGAATGGGCCCGCAACCACAACCGTCCGATCGCCCACCTGACTCGCGAAGCGCTCGAGCGGATCGCCGCAGACCCGGTCGCGGCCGTGCGAGAGGCACTGCCCTACCAACCATCACGGGTCGGCAAAGGGCCGAACTGGCCGGTCGCCAAGATCGACGAAGCGACCGAGGCTGCGGCAACCGCCGCACTGCGATCCACCTTCGGGCGGGGCATGAGCCTGACCGGGATCGTCCGAGGGCTCGTGATCAAGACGCTCAAGGAGGACCGGTTTGTCTTCCCCACGTCACTGGCACGCTCGTCTGCCCCGATCATCCCGAGCGAGCCGTGGGCGCACCGCACCCGGTACGCCGACCTGCACCTGACCCTGTGCACCGAGGGGCCGTCGTGGTGGTACATCGGTGCCCGGTGGAGCGTCCGTGACGCGTCCAGTGAGGAGCTCGCGAGCCTGCCAGTGCACCTGACGCGGCCAACCACTCTCATGCTCATGGGCCGTCACGCCGGGGCGGTCCTGCACGAGCACGCGATCACCTACCAGGCACCTGACGGCACCCCGCCCACCGGTCCTGCTCCGACGGTGATCGCCTGTGACGGCGTCGCGATCGAAGAGGTCCGCCGCTACAACGCGGCACACCGCCCTGACTGGTTCACCGCCACCTCGACCCCCGTGGAGGGCTGACCCATGCGCATCCCCCTCGTTGCGGTCGGCTCGAACCCTCCGCGCACGCTCCGTGGACGCACGCTGCTCCACCTCACCTCCGGTCAGCAGTGGGCACTCCGCGCTGCCGTCGGGCTGCTCATGCTGGTCGCGGTGCCACTGTCGATCCCAGTCCTGGCCTGGTGGATGTGGGGTCTGCGCCGTCGACTGTGGCGCTGGTACGTCGCCGCCGCCGGCCTCGTGTCGACGCTCCTGGTTCCGCTGCTCACGAAGGGCGCACTGGTCGCCGGGTTCGGCTTCTGGGCCGAGGTGCTCGGTGGTGTGACCGTGGCGTCGTTCACGATCCCTGAGGCAACCGAGCCGACAAACTGGGCTGGTGTGATCGCCGATGCGTGGTTCGTGGGAACCATCGTCGCCTGCTGGATGGCGTTCCTCGCCTGGTGCCGCACCCCCCCGTGGCGTGACCGTGAGCGGCCGATGACGATGTGGCGCCAGTTCCGCCAGCGCAAGTTCATCGCGGCCGTCGAGTCCGGTCAGGGTGACAAGGCCGGTGTCGTGACGTTCGGCATCGACACCGACAGCGGCCTGCCCGTCGAACTCCCTTGGCAGGACACCGAGGGGCACATGCTCGCGATGGGCGCCCCTGGCACGGGCAAGACGACCACGGCATTGAAGGTCGTGCGTGCGTCGATCCGCGACGGGATGTTCACCGCCGTGGTCGACATGAAGGGCGACTCGTCGCTGATCGACCAGGTGGCGGAGTGGTGCGCCCGGTGGAACCGGCCCCTGTGGGTGTACTCCGAGCACGGCCCGTGCAGGTACGACCCGTTCCGGCACGGGAACTACACGTCAAAGTCAGACCTGCTGGTCGCGGCGTCGGAGTGGTCCGACTACCACTACATGACCACTTCGTTGGACTACTTGCGCACGCTGTTCAAGTTCATCGAGGCCCTGCCCGAGCGGACCGCACTCGAGGGTGACTTCGCGATGGTGCAGCGCCTGCTGAACCCGAACCTACTCGTCAACGAGCTGAAGTTCCTCAAGGGAAACACCGCTGAGGTTCAGGCCCTGCGCGAGGAGCTCGCCGAGCTGATCAACCACGTCAGCCAGGACATGCGTGGCATCGGCGGCCTGGCCCCGCGTGTCCGCACCCTGCGGAACTCTCACTTGGGCCAGTGGACTCGATACGACAACGACGCCCCGTTCATCGACCTGCAGGACGTGTGGGACCAGTCCGGGGTCGTTCTGTTCTCTATCCCGACGATGCTCTACAAGAAGGGCGCGGAGGCGTTCGGCGGGCTGGTTGTGAACGACCTGACGAACCTCGCCTCACGCCTCCAGGCAACTGGCAACACGAAGCCGGGCCTGGTGTTCGTGGACGAGTTCTCCAACGTTGGTGTGCACAACGTGACCCCAGCGTTGGCGATGGCTCGCTCCTCAAAGTTGAGGTGGATGCTCGTCACCCAGGACATCGGTGACCTGCGCAAGGGCGCGAACGGCGCAGCGGACGAGCAGAAGATCCTCACCGACACCAACATCAAGCTGATCCACGGTGTCGGCGACGCGGACTCCGCCGAGAAGCTCGCCCGCCTGGCCGGCATGAGGTGGGGCGCGAAGGAGCGTGCCGCGGTCAACCTCGCGGACTCCGCGGTCGACATCACGACTGGCACGGCTGCGGGACACGGATTCGTGGACCGCCAGCTCGTCCCGGCGATTGAGCCGACGGACGTGATGCACCAGGGCGCGAACGCATCGTCCCGGTGGATCTTGCTGAACAAGCCCGGTCAGTGCGCGATCACTGGTGTGTGAACCGTCACGGGTCTGGTGCCGTTCTCATACTGGCTGCGTCTCCGGGTGGAGGGCAGTGG
>NZ_JALPKN010000310.1 GCF_023630195.1 Actinotalea sp. C106
CGCGGAGGACAGCCCGGCCGGCGGGCCGGCCACGGGTCGAGGGTCGACGGGGTCGGTCCTCGGTGGCCGGGCGCCGCGACGGCACCGTGGTCGTGCGGTCGTCGTGCTGGTCCTGCTCATGGTTGCCCCCTGCATAGGTCGGCCACTGACGGTCTCCAGGTGGTCAGTCGCCGGAGTGGTCGGTGTCGTCGGTGTCGTCGGTGTCGTCGGTGTCTTCGGTGTCTTCGGTGTCAGGCGCTGGCGGCGGCGAGGGCGGTGACCTGCGCGTCGGAGGAGCGCAGCTCGGCGCGGAAGATCGCGCTCGTGCGGTCCAGGCAGGCGATGGTCGCCTCGTCGACGATGACGGGACCGCCCGAGCGATGGTCGA
This sequence comes from Actinotalea sp. C106, assembly GCF_023630195.1. Classification (GTDB taxonomy): domain Bacteria; phylum Actinomycetota; class Actinomycetes; order Actinomycetales; family Cellulomonadaceae; genus Actinotalea. The sequence goes on from NZ_JALPKN010000310.1 coordinate 368, forward strand.
TGTGCACGTCGAGGACGAAGCGACCGGTGGTGATGTGCCGGGCCCCGAGGGACACGAGCACGGGCCGCAGCGAGTAGTCGATCGCGAGCAGGTGCGCGACGGTGCCTCCGGTCGCCAGCGGCAGCACCGCCTTGCCCTGGAGCGCCGACTGCGGGAGCAGGTCGAGGAAGACCTTGAGCAGCCCCGAGTAGGAGGCCTTGTAGATGGGGGTCGCGACGACCACGGCGTCGGCCGCGATGACGGCGCGGACCGCCGCCGCGATCGACGGGTGCGCCGTGTCGGCCGCGAGGACTGCTTCGGCGGGGAGGTCCCGCAGGTGCAGGACCTGCACCTCGTGCCCGTCGGCGACGAGGTCGTCGGCGACGTGACCCGCGAGGGCCGCGGTCCGCGAGACGACGGAGGGACTACCGGTGAGGATGAGGACGGAGGCCATTCGATCTGCCCTTTCGAACGGTGCGGCGGTCGCCGCGAGGAAGGTGCCAGGAACATTCGGGTACGGCTGGGTAGGGCCAGGTGGTCCGGGTGCGGCCGGGGACGGCGGGGCGCGCCGGGTACGTCCGGGCGCTCGCCGTGGTCGGCCGAGATGCGCGTCAAGGGCCAGCCAGGGCCGGGCCTCAGGGCCAGGCATCAGGGTCGGCGCGTGCGCGCAGGGGGCATCCCGTCGCGGGAGGCGGGGTGGGGCGGGAGCCGCGGCTGACCGGCGGGCGTCGACGCTGTCGTCGACGCCTCAGCGACGCAGACGCGAGTGCGTCAGTCGACTGGGTCCGGTGGGGCGAGCCGTCTCGCCGGGCGAAGTGTCAGAGACAGGACGACGCCGAGGCTCCCGCGGGCATGCACATTCGCGCCGCGACGGTGTCGCTGGGCACGAGAAGCAGCCGGACGGGAGTCATGTCATGACTGTGACAGGCCATCCAAGACCTGGGAACCCTCGTCCCACCATCCGGGACGTAGGTCCTGGGTCGTGCTCGTCCAGGGCGCCTCGGGCAGCCGGACGCCCGGGGTGGCGCCGGCCTCGACCTCGAGGACGGCACCGCCCCGGGCGTCGCGCTGCTCAGGCCTGCCGGGCGATCTGGGTGTTGGAGACCTGCGCCCGCGGCCGGACCACGAGGGTGTCGATGTTGACGTGGTGCGGGCGGGTCAGGGCGAAGGCGATGACGTCGGCGACGTCCTCGGCCAGCAGCGGCTGGTACCCCTCGTAGACCTTCGCCGCACGCTCGGCGTCCCCGCCGAACCGCACGAGGGAGAACTCCTCGGTCGCGACGTTCCCCGGGGCGATGTCGATGACCCGCACGGGCTGCCCGATCAGCTCCAGGCGCAGCGTGGTGGTGAGCATCCGCTCGGCGTGCTTGGCGCCGGTGTAGCCCGCCCCGCCCTCGTAGGGGGCGATCCCCGCGGTCGAGGTCACCACGAGCACGTCCCCCCGCCCGCTCGCGACGAGCTGGGGCAGCAGGGCCTGGGTCACCCGCAGCGTCCCCAGGACGTTCACCTCGTACATCCGCCGCCAGGTCTCGAGGTCGGCCTCGGCCACGGGCTCGAGACCGATCGCTCCCCCGGCGTTGTTCACCAGCGAGGTCACGCCCCCCGTCTGCTCGAGGTGCGCGGCGAGGCGGGCGACGTCCTCCTCGACCGTGATGTCGGCCGCGAAGGGCTCGGCGCCCGTCTCGGCCGCGAGCTCGGCCAGACGGTCGGCACGCCGGGCGACGGCCACCACGGGCCACCCCTCGGTGCGCAGCCTGCGGACGGTGGCAGCGCCGATGCCCGAGGAGGCGCCGGTGACGACGGCACGTGGGTTCATGGGTGGAGCTCCTTCTCGATCTGGGTCAGGGCCGCGTCGTAGACCTCGAGGGCCTCGTGCACCTCGGCGTCGGTGACGACGCAGGGGGGCACCACGTGGACGCGGTTCTCGGCGACGAAGGGCAGCAGCCCCCGCCGGGTCAGGTCCGCCTTGAGGGCGCCGACGGCACCCGCGGCGAGGGGCTCGCGCGTGGTGCGGTCGGCGACGAGCTCGAGGGCCCAGAAGACGCCCACCCCCCGGACCTCGCCGACCACGGGGTGCTTCTCGGCCAGGGCGGCGAGGCCCGGCCCGAGGACCTGGGCACCGATGCGCGCCGCGTTCTCCACGACCCCCTCGTCGGCCATGGCGTCCAGGGTCGCGACGATCGAGGCCATCGCGAGCGGGTGACCGGAGTAGGTCAGGCCCCCGGGGAACACGCGGTCGTCGAAGGTCGCAGCGATCTCGTCGCAGAGGAGGACGCCGCCCACCGGGACGTAGCCCGAGTTGACCCCCTTGGCGAAGGTGATGAGGTCGGGGCGCACGTCGTGGTGCTCGAGGGCGAACCACGAACCCGTGCGGCCGAACCCGGCCATGACCTCGTCCAGGACGAGGAGGATCCCGTAGCGCTCGGTCAGCGCGCGTACCCCGGCCAGGTACCCGGGTGGCGGGACGAGCACCCCGCCGGTGCCGACCACCGTCTCGAGGAGCACCGCGGCGACCGACCCCGGGCCCTCGGCCTCGATGACGCGCTGGAGGTGGTGCAGGGCCCGCTCGGTCTCCTGCTCCGGGGTCGTGGACCAGAAGTCGCTGCGGTACAGGTACGGCCCGAAGAAGTGCACGTGGCCACGGGCGTACTCGTTGGGCACCCGGCGCCAGTCCCCCGTCGCGACCACCGCGGCACCGGTGTTGCCGTGGTACGAGCGGTAGGCCGAGAGCACCTTGTCCCGCCCGGTGTGCAGCCGCGCCATCCGGATCGCGTTCTCGTTGGCGTCGGCCCCGCCGTTGGTGAAGAACACCTTGTGGAAGCGCTCGGGCGCCCGCTGGGAGATCCGACGCGCGGCCTCGCCGCGCACCCGCACCGCGTGGGCCGGGGCGATGGTCGCGAGCTCGCCGGCCTGGGCCTGGATGGCCGCGACGACCCGCGGGTGCTGGTGGCCGATGTTGAGGTTGACCAGCTGGCTCGAGAAGTCCAGGTACCGCCGTCCCTCGGCGTCCCAGACCTCGGTGCCGCGCCCGTGGTCCACGACCATCGGGGTCAGGGCCCCTTGGGCCGACCACGAGTGGAAGACGTGCGTGCGGTCGAGCCGCCGGGCGATCTCGCCGGCGTCGTCGATGTCGTTCATGTGCCAACCATTCCAGAGCAGTGCAGGGCGGGGCGGGGCG
>NZ_JALPKN010000311.1 GCF_023630195.1 Actinotalea sp. C106
GTCGTGCCCCGGTCGCCGGAGCTCCCCTGACCGCGCGCCGCCGCCCCGCCCCCCGGCTCGCCCGGGGCCCGTGACCGGACCCGCTGGCTAGCATCGGGAGGTGCCCGCCCCCTCGAACCGACCACGCGCCACGCGCATGCCCCGGGATGCGCGGCGCGCCCAGGTCCTCGAGGTCGCCCAGGAGCTCTTCGCCCGTGAGGGCTTCCATCACGTCTCGATGGACGACATCGCCGACCGTGCCGCGGTCAGCAAGCCCGTCCTGTACCGCCACTTCCCGTCCAAGCTCGACCTGTACCTCGAGGTCGTCGACCACCGCGGGGTCGGCCTGGTCACCGCGATCGAGGACGCCCTGACCACCGTCCGGGCCGGCGACCCCCCTGACGGTCGCTCCGTGGTGCGGGCGATCGTCCGCGCCATCGTCGAGTTCGTGGAGGACGCCGGCGAGTCCTTCTCCCTGCTCTTCGAGTCCGACGTCACCCGGGACGCCGACGTCCGCCAGCGCGTCGAGCAGGCCTCGCAGGACGCGGCCCGCGCCATCCGTCGCGGGCTCGAGGGGCTCGCCGGACTGCCGGCCGCCCATGCCGAGCTGCTGAGCGCCGCGCTGGTCGGCATGACCAGGGTCGCGGCGACCTCCCGGTACCGCTCCGGGGACGTCCCGGTGGAGGACGCCGTCGACCTCGTCACCAGCTTGGCCTGGCGCGGCGTCGCCGGTCTCGTCAGGGAGCGCCCCGACACGACCTAGGATGACCGGGCAGGAGAACCGGACCTTCAGGAGGCGATGGGCGTGGAGATCACGATCGGCGTGCAGAACGTGGCACGAGAGCTGGTGGTCGAGACCGACCAGCCGTCGGAGAAGGTGGCCAAGGACGTGCTCAAGGCCATCGAGGTGGGCGCTCCGCTGGACATCACCGACACCAAGGGACGCCGGGTCATCGTGCCCGCGAGCACCCTCGGGTACGTCGAGCTGGGCGGCGAGGAAGCCCGCAAGGTGGGCTTCCACAACATCTGAGCAGGGCCCGCACCACCTGGGTGGGGCGTCAGGGCGTGAGGCCCAGGCGCTCCATCCGGCGTGAGTGCTCCGCCGTCAGCACGGCGAAGAGCCGCTGCTGGGCCTCCCCGGGCACGACGTCGTCGTCCATGGTCTGCATGAGCAGGTCGCGCATCCGCGGGTGCGCCGCGAGGACTCCCTGGACCGCCCCGAGGGACTCCCCCACCAGCCGCCGCCCCCACAGGGCGAGCCGTGAGGCCAGGGTCGCGTCCCGCGCCCCCGCCTCGCTCAGGGCGGTGACCACGAGCCCGGCGTGCCCGTCGTCCCCCAGCACCTGCACCACCAGGTCGCGGGTGGTGGGGTCGAGCGGGTCCGCGACCATCCGGCAGAAGTCGTCGGCGACCCCGTAGCCCACGTAGGCCTTGAGGAGCCGCTCCCACCACGTCGAGGGCTCGGTGCGTCGGTCGAACTCGACCAGCACGCCGGCGAAGGGCTCCATGACGGGCTGCAGGTCACCGCCCAGCTCACCCACGCGGTCCGAGACCTGCTCGAGGCGCTCAAGAGCCATCCCCGCCATCCGGCTCAGCTCGAGGCGCTGGTCCAGCGAAGGGGCCAGGGCTGCGTCGGCCGCGAGCCGGGAGAAGGCCGCGAGCTCGCTGTACGCGAGCATCCCCAGGACCGCGAGCGCGTTGTCCGGGCTTGCGGCGGCGGTGGGTTCGCTCATGGCGCCAGGCTAGTGCCCGCGCGCCGAGGGCAGTCATGCCGGGGTGCGTGAGCACCGTCCGCTAGCATGACCGTGTTCAGCGGTTGACCGGTCGTCCCGAAACACCCGCCCGCCGGGCGGAACCCCGCGCTCGACGCGGAGCTCCCGGCCCAGGGCGCGCCCTCCACGATCGGCTGCCGGACCCGCCCGCGGCGCGGCCCGCTCCCGGTGCGACCCAGCGTCGCACGGAGCGTGTGGCCCCGCGGTTCACACCGTGAGGTTCCATCCATGACCAGCACCGACGACCAGCTCAACGCGCCCGACGTCGCCGATCTCCCCGTGCCCGAGGCCGGGGTCCTGGCCGGCGAGGCCCTGGCCCCCGGCATCCCGACCATCGAGGAGGCGCCCGAGCAGCACGCGCGCCACTCCACCGTCCAGGCCACCGGCGCCACCTTCAGCGACTTCGACGTGCGCCCCGAGATCGTCGCCGCCCTCGCCGACGCCGGGATCACGACCCCCTTCCCCATCCAGGCGATGACCCTGCCGGTGGCCCTCGCCGGGCACGACATCATCGGTCAGGCCAAGACCGGCACCGGCAAGACCCTCGGCTTCGGCATCCCGCTGCTCAGCCGGGTGATCGGCCCCGACGAGGACGGCTTCGACGAGCTGCCCGCCCCGGGCAAGCCCCAGGCGCTGGTCATCGTCCCGACCCGTGAGCTCGCGGTGCAGGTCGCCGGGGACCTCGACACGGCCTCGCGCCGACGCAACGTCCGCGTCCTGCAGATCTACGGCGGCCGGGCCTACGAGCCCCAGGTCGAGGCGCTCACCCGCGGGGTCGAGGTTGTCGTCGGGACCCCTGGTCGCATGATCGACCTGCTGAACCAGGGGCACCTGGACCTCAGCCGGGCCCGGACGGTCGTGCTCGACGAGGCCGACGAGATGCTCGACCTGGGGTTCCTTCCCGACGTCGAGAAGCTCCTGGGCCGCACCCCCGCCTCGCGGCACACCATGCTCTTCTCGGCGACCATGCCGGGCGCGGTCGTCTCGATGGCCCGCCGCTACATGACCCAGCCCACGCACATCCGGGCCACCGACCCCGACGACGGGGGCGCGACCCTCAAGGCGATCAAGCAGGTCGTCTACCGCGCGCACGCCATGGACAAGGTCGAGGTCCTCGCCCGCATCCTGCAGTCCGAGGGCCGCGGCCTGACCATCGTCTTCGCGCGGACCAAGCGCACCGCCGCCAAGGTGGCCGACGATCTCGCCGAGCGCGGCTTCGCCTCGGGCGCGATCCACGGCGACCTCGGCCAGGGCGCCCGCGAGCAGGCCCTGCGCGCCTTCCGCTCGGGCAAGATCGACGTCCTCGTCGCGACCGACGTCGCGGCCCGTGGCATCGACGTGGACGACGTCACCCACGTCATCAACTACCAGTGCCCCGAGGACGAGAAGACCTACCTGCACCGCACCGGACGCACGGGCCGCGCGGGCCGCACCGGCACGGCCGTGACCTTCGTCGACTGGGACGACCTGCCGCGCTGGGGCCTGATCGACCGTGCCCTGGACCTCGGCTTCCCTGAGCCGGTCGAGACCTACTCGAGCTCGCCGCACCTCTACACCGAGCTCGACATCCCCGAGGGCACCAAGGGCCGTCTGCCCGCCTCGGCCCGGACCCGCGCCGGTCTCGACGCCGAGAAGCTCGAGGACCTGGGCGAGACGGGCAAGCGCCACGGCAGCGCGACCGGCGCACGTGACGGCGACCGTGGTGGGCGCGACGGCGGACGTGGGGCCGGCGGCGGACGCGACGGCGGTCGAAG
>NZ_JALPKN010000312.1 GCF_023630195.1 Actinotalea sp. C106
AGGCTGCGGTCCGCGGGCAGCTCGCCACCCCGGGCGCCGAGGTCGCCGACCTCCTCGACCCGGACCCTGCCGGTCCCGTCACCGCGGCGCAGCCCCTCGGCCACCGCGCGGGCGACCGCCTGGGTGCTGCCGAACATCGACTCGAAGACCACCAGGACCGTCATGGGGCCCACGCTCCCCCGCAGGTCGCGAGGCAGCCAGGGCCCTAGGTCCCCCGCGGGTCGGGAGAGGTCTCCCGCGGGTCAGGCGCCGACGCGGTCGAGCACCTCGGGCAGCAGCCAGGCCACGCCCAGGGCCAGGGACCCGAGCGTGACGACGGCGAAGACCAGCACCCACAGGGCCCCCGGCACCCGGGTGAGCCCGGCGAGCTGGTCGGCGTCGGAGCCGCGAGCCCTGCCGCGCCGTCGTGAGACCGCGAGCTCGAGGACGGTGCGCGGCGCGGCCAGGAGCAGGAAGAACGTCAGGGCGTAGGCCACCGCGGACTGCAGGCGCGGCTCGGCCCACCAGGTGACCGCGAAGACGCCGACACCGCACACCAGCACCACCCAGAGGCCGAACAGGTTGCGGATCTGCAGCAGCAGCAGAGCCAGGAGCAGCAGCACGGCCCACAGCAGCGCGACCGCGAGCCCGCGCGAGAGCATCGCCGCCGCGCCGAGCCCGATCAGCGCCGGGGCCGTGTAGCCGGCCAGCAGGGTCAGGACCATGCCCGGACCGCGCGGCCGACCCCGGGAGACGGTGAGCCCCGAGGTGTCCGAGTGCAGCCGGATGCCGGTCAGCCGACGGCCCGTGAGGACCGCGGCGATCGCGTGGCCACCCTCGTGGGCGACCGTCACCGCGTGCCGCGTCAGCGGCCACAGCCCCGGGACCATGATGAGGGCCAGCGCGACGGCGGCCGTCGCGAGGACCGCCCCCGTGCTCGGCAGCGGTTGCGTGGTCAGGATGCGGTCCCAGATCTCGGCGAGCACCCGGTCATGCTCTCAGGCCGGGCTGCGGATCGACGCCGCGCCGCGACCAGGCGACGGGGCGGAGGCTTCAGGCGACCGGTTGGATGCCCTCCTCCGGGGTGGCGGGGGGGAGCTCGGGCAGCAGCGAGCCCAGCAGCGGCCCGATCTGCTCCCCGGGCAGGGCGCTCGCGTAGAGCCAGCCCTGCGCGTCGGTGCACCCCATCTCGCGCAGCCGTGCTGCCTGGGCCGAGGTCTCGACCTGCTCGGCGATGACCCCGAGGCCCAGCACGCGGCCCATGTGCAGGATGATCTCGACGAGGTCGGCCGCGCGCCCCGTCGTCGTGAGCTCGTCGATGAAGCTGCCGTCGATCTTGAGGGCGTCCACGGGCAGGGTGCGCAGGGCGTGCAGCGAGGACTGCCCCGTCCCGAAGTCGTCGATGTGCAGGCCCACCCCGGTCGCCCGCAGCGCACCCATGGTCGCGCTCGCCGCCTCGGCGTCGGTCATGACCACCCGCTCGGTGATCTCCAGGACGAGGCACCTGCCCGGGACGTCGTGGGTCGCCAGGGCGGCCTCGAGGGCCGGCGCCAGGTCGGCGGACCAGAACTCGCGGTGCGAGAGGTTGATCGAGACGGTGATCTCGGGGGTCTGCGGGTGCGCGGCCCTCCAGACGGCGACCTGGCGGCACACCTCGTCGAGCAGCCACCGCCCCAGGGCGACGATGCTCGTGTTCTCCTCCATGGTGGGCAGGAAGGTGCCGGGCATCAGCAGCCCGCGCTCGGGGTGGTCCCAGCGCACCAGGGCCTCGAGGTGGGTGAGCCCTCGACCGTCGAGGGCGACCACGGGCTGGTAGTGCACCACGAACTGCCCCTCGGCCAGGGCCCGGCGCAGCTCGCCCCGGGTCCGCAGGCGCCCGGTGGCGCGGGTGTGCATCTCGGGGTCGAAGACGCTCGCCGTCCCGCGCTCGACCCCCTTGGCGTGGTACATCGCGGTGTCGGCGTCCCGCAGCACGTCCTCGGCGTCCCGGTAGCCCACCTGGGAGGTGGTGATGCCGACGCTCGCGGTGACCTGCACCTCGTGCTCGCCGAGCTGCACGGGGGCGCTGATCCGCTCCTGGATCCGCCGCGCGATGACCAGCACCTCCTCGGGGCTCGGAGCCGTGAGCAGCACGGCGAACTCGTCCCCGCCGAACCGGGCGGCGGTGTCGACCGCGCGCAGCTCGTCGCGCAGGCGCTGGGCCACGACCTTGAGCAGCTCATCGCCCAGGAGGTGCCCGAGGGAGTCGTTGACGAGCTTGAAGCCGTCGAGGTCGAGGAACACCACCGCGAAGCCGCGGCCCCCACGGGTCGGTCGCTCGAGGGCCACCGCGAGACGGTCGAGGAACAGCCGCCGGTTGGGCAGGCCCGTGACGGCGTCGTACAGGGCGCCCTGGCGCAGCTTCTCCTCGAGCTCCTTGCGCTCCTGGATGTCGGCGAGGGACCCCACGAGGCGGATCACCCAGTCCTCGGTGTTCGGCACGCCCAGGCACCGCACCAGCAGCCACCGCCTCGACCCGTCCGGGTGCACCACGCGGAACTCGCCCTCGACCGGGGTGCCCCGGCCGCGCACCGCCCGGCGCCCGATCTCGTGGACCAGGGGCACGTCCTCGGCGTGGATGCGCGTGGCCCAGGTGGTGTCGGGGTCGTCCTCGGGGGACAGCCCCAGCAGCTCGCGACCTCGGTCGGACAGGTGCACGGCCCCGGCGCCGAGCTCGAGCTCCCACAGGCCGTCGTTCGCGGCGCGCGTCGCGAGGGCGTAGCGCTCCTCGCTCGCCCGGACGGCCTGCTCGAGGGCCTCGGCCTCGAAGGCCGAGCAGAGCAGCTGGCCCCAGTAGTGGTACGTGTCCCGCGAGGAGGTCGTGTCGATCTCCCCGACGACGGCGAGCAGCCCCCAGTCCCGCTCGAGGGTGCGCACCGGGACCACGAAGCAGGCCTCGCGACGGTCCGGTCGGACCTGTGCGACCAGGGCCTCGGGAGGGAAGGCCGTGACCGGCACGACGTCGGCGAGGTCCGCGGCGTCGAGGCCGAAGGTGCCCGTCACACGGACCGAGGTGCGGTCGGCCCCCTCCCACATGGCCAGGGCCCCCGCGCGCACGTGGGTGCCCGCGAGCCAGGACAGGTCCCTGGGGTCGCCGACCGCCGAGTCGAGGAGACCCGCTGCGACCTCGAACTGCTCGGTGAGCAGGCGCTCCTGCGAGCGGGAACGGCGCAGGTAGGCCGCGGACTGCACCTGCCACAGGGCGCTCGCCACGGTGCCCGCGGCCGCGTGGCGGACGGGGTCGGCGGGTGAGGTGGTGCGGTGCAGGTGCTCGATGAGGGCGTTGGCCGTGCGGTGCAGGGCGTCGGGGCGCGCGCTGAGGGCGCGCAGGGCATGGACCAGGGCGCGGAGCTCGGCAGCGTCTGCCACGCCGTCGGGCCCGAGCAGCCGGTCCACCGCCTCGAGGGCGGTGTCGCTCGGTGGGCGGTCGGGGGCGCTGCTCAGCACCCGGACCAC
>NZ_JALPKN010000313.1 GCF_023630195.1 Actinotalea sp. C106
GCCGGGGGTGGCCCCGGGCAGCGTGGTCGTCATCGGGGGCGGCACCGCTGGCCGCCATGCCGCGGACATCGCCGTCGGGCTGCGGGCCGACGTCACCGTCCTGGACGTGGACCTGCCGCGACTGCGCGAGCTCGACGCGGCCTACGGGGGGAGGGTCCGCACGGTGGCCTCGAGCGCCTACGCGATCGAACGGGCGGTCCTCGCTGCCGACCTCGTGATCGGCGCGGTCCTGGTGCCGGGCCGCAGGGCCCCGCACCTGGTCTCGAACGAGCTCGTGAGCCGCATGCGCGCAGGGTCCGTCCTGGTCGACATCGCTGTCGACCAGGGGGGCTGCTTCGAGGACACCCGCCCCACCACCCACGACGACCCGACCTTTCCGGTGCACGGCTCGATCATGTACTGCGTGGCCAACATGCCTGGGGTCGTGCCCGTGACCTCGACCCACGCGCTGACGGCAGTGACGCTGCCCTACCTGCAGGCCCTGGCCTCCTCCGGGTGGCGACGCGCGGTCGCGGACGACCCTGCCCTGGCCGCCGGTCTCACGACCCACGCCGGTGCCCTGCTGCACCACGGGGTGGCTGAGGCCCACGGTCTGCACGCCTCGGCGCGGGCCGAGGCCCTCGCCTGACCGAGATGCTCACCCGCCAGATCGCCCCGAAATCGCCTGCGACCGCCGCACGGCGCGTCCTAGGGTGTGCGGCATGCTCGAGCTCTGCGACGACCGACTCCTGCTGACGGTGCCGACCGAGGAGGACCTCGACGACATCACCGCGGCCTGCCAGGACCCGGAGGTCGCGCGGTGGACCACGGTCCCCGCCCCGTACACGCGCGAGCACGCCGAGGGGTTCCTGCGGGACATGGTCCTCCCGGGGTGGGAGCAGGGCATCAGCGAGGTGTGGGCCCTGCGTGACCGTGCCACCAGGCGCACGTCCGACGACGGCTCCCCGGTTCCGCCCACCGCGATGCTGGGCATGGTGGGGCTGCACGGGATCGCCGACGGCGAGGCCGAGCTCGGCTACTGGATGGCTCCCTGGGGTCGTGGTCAGGGCCTGATGGCCCGCGCCGCGGCGCTCGTGGTCGAGCACGCCTTCACCGACCTGGACCTCGTGCGCCTCACGTGGCAGGCCTACGTCGGGAACTGGCCCTCGCGACGCGTCGCGTGGCGGCTGGGGTTCCAGGTGGAGGGGACCCTGCGCGCCCACGGCCTGCAGCGGGGCGAGCGGATCGACTCGTGGGCCGCGACGTTGCTCCGTGACGACCCTCGTCAGCCCTCAGAACCCTGGCCGGCGCGGGCCCCGGCGGACGGCCGTGCCGTGCCGGTCGACCCCTCGCGGCGGTACCCGGTGCCGTCTCGCGAGAGGATGGTCCGATGACGACCGCGACCCTCGACCCCACGAACCCGTTCGGGCAGCCCTCCGCACTGCCCTACGGGCTGCCCGACTTCGCCGCGATCCGGGACGAGCACTACCTGCCCGCCTTCGAGGCCGGGATGGCCGCCGAGCGTGCCGAGGTCGAGGAGATCCTCGGCCTCCCGGAGGAGCCCACCGAGGAGAACCTGCTGCTCGCCCTCGAGCGGTCCGGTGCGCTGCTGGACCGGGTGTCGATGGTCTTCTTCAACCGCACGAGCGCCGACGCCAGCCCTGAGCTCGACGACCTCGAGGAGCGCCTCGCCCCTCGCCTGGCCGCCCACCACGACGCGATCTACCTCGATCCTCGCCTGCACACGAGGCTCGAGGCCCTGCACGCCGCGGTCGAGGCCGGCGACCAGGACCTGGAGCCGGACGCGGCATGGCTGCTGCACACCCTGCGCCTGGACGTGCAGCGCGCGGGGGCCGGGACCCGTCCCGAGGTCCAGGCCGAGATCCGCGAGCTCAACGGGCGTCTGACGACCCTCGAGACCTCGTTCGGCCGCCACCTGCTCGCCGACACCAACGCCGCTGCCGTCCTGGTCGAGGACCGCGCCGAGCTCGCCGGTCTCGCCGAGGGCACCATCGCTGCCGCCCGCCAGGCCGCCCAGGACCGCGGCCACGAGAGCGGCTACCTGCTCGAGCTGTCGTTGTTCAGCACCCAGCCCGTCCTTGCGGCGCTCACCGACCGCGGGCTGCGTCGTCGGGTGCACGAGGCCTCGGTGACCCGCGGCGCCCACGGCGGTGCCCACGACACACGCACCACCTTGCTCGAGCTCGCCGGGCTGCGCGCCCGGAGGGCCGACCTGCTCGGCTTCGAGCACCACGCGGCGTACGTCGCGGCGGACTCGACCGCGCGGACCACCGAGGCGGTCGACGAGATCCTCGGGCGGTTGGCGCCCGCCGCGGCGGCCAACGCCCGGGCCGAGGCTGCCGACCTCGAGGCCGCGCTGCAGGTCGACGAGCCGGACGCGACCCTCGAGGCCTGGGACTGGCCGTTCTACGCCGAGCGCCTCCGCCAGGAGCGGTACGCCCTGGACGACGCCGCCCTGCGGCCCTACCTCGAGCTCGAGCGGGTCGTCCGGGACGGTGTCTTCCACGCGGCGACCGCGCTCTACGGGATCACCTTCACCGATCGCCCCGACCTGCAGGGGTACCACCCGGACGTGCGGGTCTTCGAGGTGCACGACGTCGACGGGACGGGCCTGGGCCTCTTCCTGGCCGACTGGTACACCCGGGAGTCCAAGCGCGGGGGCGCGTGGATGAACAACCTGGTCGACCAGAGCGCCCTGCTCGACGAACGACCCGTGGTGGTCAACAACCTCAACATCCCCAAGCCCCCCGCGGGCGAGCCGACGCTGCTGGCCTGGGACGAGGTCATCACCCTCTTCCACGAGTTCGGCCACGCCCTGCACGGCCTGCTGTCCGACGTCCGGCTGCCGTCGCAGTCCGGCACCGAGGTGCCCCGGGACTTCGTCGAGTACCCCTCGCAGGTCAACGAGATGTGGGCCTGGGAGCCCAGCGTGCTGCAGCGCTACGCGGTCCACCACGAGACCGGGGAGCCCATGCCCGAGGAGTGGGTCGAGACGATGCTCGCCTCGCGCCAGTTCAACGAGGGCTTCGCGACCACGGAGTACCTGGGCGCGGCCCTCCTGGACCAGGCCTGGCACCAGATGACCCCTGAGGAGGTCCCCACCGACGCCTCCGAGGTCGAGGAGTTCGAGGCGCGGTCGCTGGCTGTCGCGGGCATCGCCGTGCACGGGGTGACGCCGCGCTACCGCACGACGTACTTCAACCACGTCTTCGGCGGGGGGTACGCCGCGGCGTACTACTCCTACATCTGGTCCGAGGTGCTCGACGCGGACACGGTCGAGTGGTTCACCGAGAACGGTGGCCTGCTCCGGGAGAACGGCGACCGCTTCCGGCAGGCCCTGCTGGCCCGCGGCGGGTCCGGCGACCCGATGGACGCCTTCCGCGAGCTGCGCGGTCAGGAGCCGAGGATCGAGCCCCTGCTGGCCCGGCGCGGCCTGGGCTGAGGGCCCCCGCCG
>NZ_JALPKN010000314.1 GCF_023630195.1 Actinotalea sp. C106
GCCGGGGCCTCGACCGCAGCGCGGTCGTTGGAGCGCGAGGCCGGGGCCTCGACGACGACCGGCTCCGGCTCGGGCTCCGGCTCCGGGTTCGCGACGACCTCGAACTCGGGGGCGTCGAAGGACCAGTCGGCGTCGACGGGGACCGAGACGACCGGGGAGGTCGCCAGCGCCGCGCGGGCCTGAGCGGTGAGGGCCGTGGTGTCGACGGCCGGCAGGGCGTTGGTCGAGCCGTCCGAGGGCGCTGCCGCGGCGGGCAGAGCCATCGTCATGACGAGACCGCCGGAGGCGGCGACGACGGCGGAGCGACGCCCGACGGTGGCGAGGCTGCCCGTGGCGGCGTTCGCGAGGTCGTTGAGGGGGGTGGTGGGGCGACGCGCGGCGCGGTGCTTGGCGCGCTGCTGGGGGGTGACGGTCACTCGGTACCTCTCCTGACGCCTACGAGGTGAGCTGTCGGGTTCGGGTGGGAGATCACCCGGCCCCGGTCACGTTCACACGTTCCCGGGACTTCACCCCAAGGACATCGGAGACCGATGCCCACGTAAGTGGTTCCCCCGTTCCTGCCAGCAGTTCGAACGGACCTCATGCGGCGGCAGGACTCGGCGTTCCGCTTGAGGACTCCAGCGAGGAGGGTTCCCTGGAGCACCGCGAGACTACCCGAGGGTTCGCCCGTATGTCACGCCAAGGTCACGGCCACCGCAGGAAGGTCTCGGGATGATCACGAGACCGCGCAGACGGGTGACATGGCGCAACGCCACGACCTGCATGAACACAGAACCCTCAGGGGTCTGCTACCACGGCGGCCGAGGTCGAGGGAGGCCCTGGATGTGGCACACGTCACATCTGCGAGAGTCGGGCCCGAGCACGTGGGACCGTCCGGGTGAACGGGCGTCAGCCATCAGGGTGGTGGGGCCCCGGACGCCGCCCCTGACCGCCGCCTGCCGGGCCTCAGGCCTCGGGGCCCAGTGCCTCGGGGCTCAGACCTCGGGGCTCAGGGCTCAGACCTCGGGGCTCAGGACGAAGATGTGGCGCGCGACCTCGTCGGGCAGGTCGAGCACGATGTCCGCCCCGGGTGCCCCGACCGTCACGATGCCCTGCCCGCGCTCGACCGAGATGGTCGACCCGGGCAGCACGCCGGCCGAGGAGAGCCGCTCGAGCAGGTCGGTGTCGGTCTGCAGGGGCTCGCCCAGGCGGGCCACCGTGGCCTCGATCGGACCATCAGCGACACCCTCGGAGGCGACGACCGCCCGCGCCAGGACCACGAGGGACACCACGCCGTCGAGGAAGCCCTCGACGGTCCCGAGCTCGCCGAGCTCGGCCAGCCCCGGGATCGGGTTGCCGTAGGGCGAGTGGTGGGGGTGGTCGAGCAGCTCGACCAGGCGCCGCTCGACCCGGTCGCTCATCACGTGCTCCCAGCGGCAGGCCTCGTCGTGGACGTAGGACCACTCCAGGCCGATCACGTCGGTCAGCAGGCGCTCGGCGAGCCGGTGCTTGCGCATCACCCGGGTGGCCTTGAGCTGGCCCGCGTCGGTGAGCTCGAGGTGGCGGTCACCGCTGACCACGACCAGCCCGTCCCGCTCCATGCGCGCGACGGTCTGCGAGACCGTCGGGCCCGAGTGCCCCAGACGCTCGGCGATCCGGGCACGCAGCGGGACGATCCCCTCCTCGGCGAGCTCGTAGATGGTGCGCAGGTACATCTCGGTGGTGTCGATCAGGTCGCTCACGCGGGGGCCTTTCGTCCGTCTGGGCCGACTGCCCCCCAGGTTACGGTGCGCGACCGGCCGGCGGGCGCCCGGGGCCACCCCTCGGCACCTGCCCGCCCCCTAGAGTTGGCGCGTGGAGCCGCCTCAGATCACGATCCCCGCCCACCTGCTGCCCGCCGACGGTCGCTTCGGGTCGGGGCCCTCGAAGGTCCGGCCCGAGCAGGTCGAGGCCCTCGCCGCCGTCGGCCGCACACTGCTGGGCACCTCCCACCGCCAGGCCCCGGTGCGCGCACTGGTCGGCCGGGTGCGCACCGGCCTCGCCGAGCTCTTCACCCTGCCCGAGGGCTACGAGGTGGTGCTGGGCAACGGCGGCTCGACGGCCTTCTGGGACCTCGCCACCTTCAGCCTGGTGCAGGACCGCGCACAGCTGTGCACCTTCGGGGAGTTCGGTTCGAGCTTCGCCCGGGCCGTGACCCGCGCCCCCTTCCTCGCCGAGCCCGAGGTGCGCACCGCGGCCCCCGGCTCGCGCGTCCTGCCCGAGGCCGCCCCCGGCGTCGACACCTACGCCTGGCCGCAGAACGAGACCTCGACCGGCGTCGCGTCCCCCGTGCAGCGCCCCGCGGGAGCGGACGACGCCGCCCTCGTGCTGGTCGACGCGACGTCGGCCGCGGGGGGCATGGCCGTGGACGTGAGTCAGACCGACGTCTACTACTTCGCCCCGCAGAAGTCCTTCGCCTCCGACGGCGGCCTGTGGCTGGCCCTGTGCTCCCCCGCCGCGATCGCCCGGGCCGAGCGCCTCGCCGAGGACCGCTGGGCGCCGACCTTCCTCTCCCTGAGCACCGCGATCACCTCCTCGCGGCTGGACCAGACCCTCAACACCCCAGCCCTCGCGACCCTCGTGCTCCTGGCCGAGCAGATCGACTGGATGCTGGACCAGGGCGGGCTGCCGTGGGCCGCGGCCCGCACCCAGGAGTCCTCGGGCCACCTGTATCGCTGGGCCGAGGACCGCCCCTGGGCGCAGCCCTTCGTGACCGACCCCGCAGCCCGCAGCAGCGTGGTGGGCACCATCGACCTGGACCCGTCGGTCGACGCCGCGACCGTGTGCCAGGTGCTGCGCCGGCACGGGGTGGTCGACGTCGAGGCCTACCGCAAGCTCGGTCGCAACCAGATCCGCATCGCGATGTTTCCCGCGATCGAGCCCGCTGACGTCCAGGCCCTGACGGCGTGCGTCGACCACGTGGCCGAGCGGCTCGGGCACGGATGACCCGCCCCCTGGGGCGCAGCCGGCTGGTCCGCGACCGACTCACCCTGACGCTCTACACCCCGTTCATCACCTGGGGCTGGTTCCTCTACGGCTTCTCCCCCGCCGTCCCGCTGATCGCCGAGGAGCAGGGCATCTCCCGGGCCCTCGCGGGGCTGCACGGCACCGGGATGGCCGTCGGCACCGTAGCCGCAGGCCTGATCAGCGCCCGCATCGCGATCCGGTACGGCCGACGCGTGCAGACCCTGCTCGGCTGCGCGGTGCTGGTGGTCGGCATCCTCATGCTCCTGGCCGGCAGCACCGTCGCCCTGACCCTGCCCGCCTGCGTCGTCGTGGCCGTGGGCGGGAACCTCGTCCTGGCGGCCGCCCAGCCGGCCCTCGCGGTGCACCACGGGGCAGCAGGTCCCGCGGCGATCACCGAGGCCAACGCCGTCGGCGCGACCTTCGGTCTGCTCGCCCCGCTCGCGGGCGGCGCCTCGGTCAACTCGGGGG
>NZ_JALPKN010000315.1 GCF_023630195.1 Actinotalea sp. C106
CCCGCCGCGGGTAGCCCAGCCGGTCCCAGGCCCGCAGCACCTCGGCGGGGGTCGCGGCCGCGAGGTCGGCCGGGGTGGGCCAGCGGTCCATCCACTCCTCCCAGCGCGGCCGCACCCGGACCACGGGGGTCTGCTGCAGCATCACCTCGCTGACCAGCACGCCCCAGGCGCTGCAGGTCGGGTGGCGCCAGGGCAGATCACGGGCGTGGGCCGCGAACCAGTCCAGCACCGGGGGGACGAGGGGGTGGAGCACACCACGATCATGCCTGGCGGGGGCGGGGTGGTGCGCGCGGGCCCCACGGCGCGCCATCGGGAGGCTGGGGTGGAGCGGCCGTAGCGTAGGGGCAGGAGAAGTGGAGGGTCCATGAGCACCGTCCTGAAGCCCGTCGGCCCGCAGCCGGACCGGGTCTACTGGGTGCGCCGGCTGGTCGCCCTGGTCCTGGCTGTGCTGCTGGTCGTGCTCGTGTCCTTCGGGGTGCGTGCCCTCGTCTCGGGGGGCGCTGAGGAGACCGCCACGGAGGGGTCCGAGGGCGCTCCGACCGAGGAGGACGGCGCGAGCGGTGCCCCGACCTCGTGCGACGCAGGGGCGTTGACCGCGACCCTGGCCACCGACGCCCAGAGCTACCCGGCGGACTCCGCGCCGGTGCTGACCCTCACCGTGAAGAACACCGGTGAGGCCGCCTGCACGGTCGAGGTGGGGCCCGAGACGGCCGCGATCACGATCACCTCGGGCTCGGACCGGATCTGGGCCAGCACCGACTGCGAGGCCGAGGGGGAGGAGTCGCGGCTGCTGCTCCTCGACCCGGGCGCGCAGGTGCCGGTCGAGCAGGCATGGTCCCGCGAGCGGTCGGACGAGGGGTGCACCGCTGGGCTCCCCGAGCCGCGGCCGGGGACCTACACGGCCTCGGCGACGGTGCTCGGGGTCGAGGTCGAGCCCGTGGCGTTCGTGCTCGAGTAGCCACGCCCGGCGCTCGGCCAGGCGGGGGGCCCGCTCAGGCGCGGCCTCGGTCAGGCGGGGCGTTCAGACGTATCGCTCGAGGATGCTCGACTCGGCGAGCCGGGACAGGCCCTCGCGGACCGCGCGGGCCCGCTGCTCGCCGACCCCCTCGACCGCCATGAGCTCGTCGATGCCAGCGGCGAGGAGCTTCTGCAGCCCGCCGAAGTGCCCGACGAGGCGGTCGACGATGGTCGAGGGCAGGCGCGGGACCTTGGACAGCAGGCGGTAACCGCGCGGGCCGACGGCGCCGTCGAGGGAGTCGTCGATCGCGACGAGGCCGAGGACCCGGGCGATGTGCGCGAGGTCGAGGAGCTCGGTGGCGTCGAGGGCGGCGAGGTCGGTCTGCACGTCGACCAGGTTGCGCCCGGCGCGGTTGGCCTCGACGTAGTCGCGGATGACGAGCTGGCGGTCCGAGCCGATGCCGCCGATGAGCTCGTCGAGCTGGAGGGCCATGAGGCGGCCGTCGGTGCCGAGCTCGACCACGTAGCCGGCGATCTCCTCGGAGATGCGGCGGACCATCTCGAGGCGCTGCACCACGGCCGCGACGTCCCGCACGGTGACGAGGTCCTCGATCTCGAGGGCCGAGAGGGTGCCGCTGACCTCGTCGAGGCGGGACTTGTACCGCTCGAGGGTCGCGAGGGCCTGGTTCGCCCGGGACTGGATGATGTCCGAGCCTTCGAGGACGTACCGCGACCCGCCCACGTACAGGGCGATGATCCGCATCGACTGGCTGACCGAGACCACGGGGAAGCCGGACTGCTTGGCCACGCGCTCGGCCGTGCGGTGCCGGGTGCCGGACTCGGTGGTCTCGATGGTCGGGTCGGGCAGCAGCTGCACGGCGGCCCGCACCACGCGCGTCGCGTAGCGGTCGACGACGATCGCCCCGTCCATCTTGGCGAACTCGCGCAGCCGGGTCGCGGAGAAGTCGACGTCGAGGGTGAAGCCGCCCGAGCACATGGAGTCCACGACGTCGTCGTGGCCGAGCACGATCAGGGCGCCGGTGCGACCGCGGAGGATGCGCTCGAGACCGTCGCGCAGCTCGGTGCCCGGCGCGACGGCGGCAAGGGTGGAGCGCAGCTTGTCCTCGGCGGAGCGCTCGGTGGTGACCACGTGCGAATCGTACGCGAGGCCGGGGCGCTGGGAAGGGGTGCGGCCCGGGCGCGCCGCGACGGGAACCGAGGTGCCCGGACCGCGCAGAACCGGCGTGATCACGCCCGTTCCGCGGCCGGGCGCTGAGTCAGACGGACGGCCTCGGCGAGGTCGCGGACCTCGACCAGCTCGAGCCCGGACGGGACCTGGGCCGGCTCGACGCCGCCGGCGGGGACGACGGCCCGGGTGAAGCCCAGCCTCCTGGCCTCGGCGAGCCGGCGGACCAGCCCCACGACGGGGCGGATCTCTCCGGCGAGCCCCACCTCGCCGAGGGCCACCAGGCCGGCACCGAGCGGCACGTCACCGACCCCGCTGGTGGTGGCGAGGGCGACCGCGAGGTCCGAGGCGGGCTCGGCCACCCGGGCCCCGCCGACGGTCGAGACGTAGACATCACGGTCGGCGACCCCGACCCCCGCGCGCCGCTGCAGGACGGCGAGGATCATCGCGAGCCGGCTCGAGTCGATACCGCTCGTGGTGCGCCGCGGGTTGCTCAGGATCGAGGGCACCACGAGGGCCTGCACCTCGGTCGCGAGGGGGCGCCGCCCCTCGAGGGTCACGGTCACGCAGGTCCCGGGCACGTGGTGCAGGGTGTGGGACAGGAAGAGCCCGCTCGGGTCCGTGAGCCCGACGATCCCGGTCTCGGAGAGGTCGAAGCAGCCCACCTCGTCGGTGGGCCCGTAGCGGTTCTTGGTCGCACGGACCATGCGCAGCCGCGAGTGGCGGTCCCCCTCGAACTGGCACACCACGTCGACGAGGTGCTCGAGGGTCCGTGGTCCCGCGACGCTGCCGTCCTTGGTGACGTGCCCCACGAGGACCGCGGGGATGTCGCGCTCCTTGGCCACGGCGATCAGTGCGGCCGCGACCTCGCGCACCTGGCTGACGCCGCCGGGGGCGCCCTCGACCTGGGCCGAGGCGATGGTCTGCACCGAGTCGACCACGAGCATGGTGGGGGAGTCGGCCTCGATGTGGCCGAGCACGGTGCCCAGGTCGGTCTCGGCGGCGAGCAGCAGCCCGTCGGCCAGGGCGTCGATCCGTTCGGCGCGCAGCCGGACCTGCCCCGCGGACTCCTCGCCTGTCACGTACAGCACCCGCTGGCCCGGGTTCCGGGCCACGCGGGCCGCGACGTCGAGCAGCAGGGTGGACTTGCCGACCCCGGGCTCCCCGGCCATGAGGATGACCGCCCCGGGGACCAGCCCGCCGCCGAGCACGCGGTCGAGCTCCTCGACCCCGGTCGGCCGGGCCCGGGCGGTCTCGACGTCGATCTGGGCGATCGGGCGCGCGGGGGCACGCGCCGGGCTGGTC
>NZ_JALPKN010000316.1 GCF_023630195.1 Actinotalea sp. C106
ACTTAGCCGACCGTGCCCGCGACGTCCGGCCAGTCGGCCTCGCGCGTCACCACAGGGGCCAGGGCGTGGGCCAGGAGCAGGGCCTGGGCCACGACGAGGGCGGCGGTGAGCGCCCCCGTGGTCGCGGTGAGCAGCACGTAGTGGCGGGCCGCCCGGGCCCGGCGCAGCAGCCGCGGGTCGAGGGGCTTCACCTGCGCAGGAAGGTGAGCCCCGTGTGCTCGGGGATCTGCGCGGTGCTGATGCGCTTGCGGAACACCCAGTACGTCCAGCCCTGGTAGAGGAGCACCACCGGGGTGAGGATCACGGCGACCCAGGTCATGATCGTCAGCGTGTAGTCGGTCGACGAGGCGTTGCGGATGGTCAGGGAGTTCGCGGGGTCGACCGCTGGCATGACGTCGGGGAACATCGACCCGAAGATCAGCACGACGGCGGCGACGATGGTCACCGCTGAGGCGGTGAAGGCCCGTCCCTCGCGTCCCTGGCGGGTGAGCACGACCAGGCGGAGGAGGGCGACGGCGGCGACGAGGGTCGCGCCCCAGGTCCACAGGGTCGAGTAGGCGAGCTGGGTCCACACGGCCCAGCCGCCCGCGACGACCAGGGTCACCACGGCGAGCCGGGAGGCCAGCCGCCCTGCGCTGCGACGGATGTCGCCGTCGGTCTTGAGGGCCACGAACACCGCGCCGTGGGTGAGGAAGATGAGGAAGGTGGTCGCCCCGCCGAGGAGGGCGTAGGGGTTGAGCAGGTCCCAGAACGTCCCGACGTACTGGTGGTCGGCGTCGAGGTGGACCCCGCGCACGAGGTTGCCGAACGCGACGCCCCAGAGGATCGAGGGGACGACCGAGCCGAAGACGATCGCGCGGTCGGCCCAGGCGCGCCAGCCGTCGTCGTCGATCTTGCCGCGCCACTCGAAGGCGACCACCCGCACGATCAGTGCCAGCAGGATGAGCAGCAACGGGATGTAGAACCCCGAGAACATCGTGGCGTACCACTCGGGGAAGGCCGCGAAGGTCGCCCCGCCCGCGGTGAGCAGCCACACCTCGTTGCCGTCCCACACGGGACCGATCGTGTTGATCAGGACGCGGCGGTCCTTGTCCTTGCGACCCAGGACGGGGATGAGCATGCCGACGCCGAAGTCGAAGCCTTCGAGCACGAGGTAGCCGGTCCACAGGACCGCGATGAGCAGGAACCAGATGAGCGGGAGGTCCATGTCGGCTCCTGTCAGTACGCGAAGGACAGCGGGCGGTCGGAGGAGTCGCCGGGGCCGTCGGGGCCGCCGGGGTCGTCCCGCCGGGCCTCCGGGCTCGGGTCCACCTCGGTCGCGGCGACGCCCTCCGAGGCGTAGCGCTTCATGAGGCGGAACCACACGACGGCGAGGACCCCGTACAGCAGGGTGAAGGCGACCATCGAGCCGATCACCGCACCGGGGCCCACCGCGGTCGAGACACCGCGCGCGGTCAGCATCCAGACGCCGTCGACGCCGGACGGGTCGGGGTTCGGGTGCACCACCCAGGGCTGGCGGCCCATCTCGGTGAAGATCCAGCCGAAGGCCGAGGCGAGGAAGGGGGTGGGGATGGCGAGGAGGCCCAGTCGGCCGAACCAGGGCTTGTCGGTCACCCGCCCTCGGCGGATCAGCCACAGGGCGACGAGGGCCAGGGCCGCGCTCCCCGCCCCGAGTCCGATCATGAGCCGGAAGCTCCAGTAGGTCACCGCGAGGTTGGGGGAGTAGTCGACCCCCTCGCCGAACTGCTCCTCGTACTGGGCCTGGAGGTCCTCGACCCCCGTCACGGTGGAGGTGAAGTCGCCGTTGGCCAGGTAGGAGGTGAGCCCGGGGACCTCGAGCAGGTGGACCACGCCGTCGCAGTCGTTGGTCAGGTCGCCGATGGTGAGGATCGAGAAGGCCGCACCGTCCTCGGTCGCGCACAGGCCTTCGGCCGCGGCCATCTTCATGGGCTGCTGCTCGAACATCAGCTTGGCCTGGACGTCACCGCTGAGCGCGACGCCCCCACCCGAGACGAGCATCGTCACGAGCCCCAGCACGAGGGCCGGACGGTAGACGTCCCTCGCGGTCTCGGCGTCACCGCGGCGCACCAGGCGGACCATCCACCACGCCGCGATGCCCGCGACGAAGGTCCCCGCGGTGAGGAAGGCCGCGGCGATGGTGTGCGGGAAGGCGGCCAGCAGGGTCGAGTTCGTCAGCACGGCGCCGATGTCGACCATCTCGGCGCGTCCGGTCTCGAGGTTGAAGATCGCCCCCACGGGGTGCTGCATCCACGAGTTCGCCGCGAGGATGAAGTAGGCGGAGAGGTTGGTAGCGATCGCCACGGCCCAGATGCACCCGAGGTGGATCTTCTTGGGGAGCTTGTCCCAGCCGAAGATCCACAGACCGAGGAAGGTCGACTCGACGAAGAAGGCAGCGAGGGCCTCCATCGCGAGCGGTGCCCCGAACACGTCCCCGACGAAGCGCGAGTACTCGCTCCAGTTCATGCCGAACTGGAACTCCTGGACGATCCCGGTGGCCACGCCGATCGCGAAGTTGATCAGCATGAGCTTGCCGAAGAACTTGGTCAGGCGCAGCCAGCGCTCGTTCCCGGTCCGGTACCAGGCGGTCTGCATGATCGCCACGAGCGGCGCCAGGCCGATCGTCAGCGGCACGAAGATGAAGTGGTAGACGGTCGTGATGCCGAACTGCCATCGCGCCAGCTCGAGGGCTTCCACGCGTTCTCCTCGCAGGGCCGTGGGTCGTCAGGGGTGCAGGACGACGGTAGGAAGCGCCGAGGTGCCCGACCCGGGACCAAGGTCCCTCTTTGGTGACGCCACGTCACCTCGATCTCGACGTCGTGTCGCGCGGCGGTCGTGAGGCCCTGTGCGATACTGGCCGCGGCAGGACGGGTCGCCACACCGGCACGTCCGCCGACGACGATCTTCGTCGAGCGCGGTCCGAGGCTCACCGGGCGCCGCCGTCACCCACAGGTGGCAAGGCAGGCGCAGGTGCGACCCGCCCGCTCGGCCGGACGCCACCGACGACTTCCGTCGCGGGAGCGCACGACGCCCCCGACGACGACTGAACCGCCCGAGGGCCGGCGAGTGTGGACAGCCAGCGGGCCTGGAGCATCCTCGTGACAACAGAGAACCCGTCCGGCACCGAGGCCGAGAACGCCACCGCCCCGGTGCGTCGCACCCGGGCCCGCCGCGCCGCCTCGGCTCCCACGACGACCGTCACCTCGGCCCCCCCGGTCCAGGACGCCGCCACGGCGCAGGGGTCTGGTGCCGAGGCGCAGCCGACGGCCGAGCCGGTCAAGAAGGCCCGCGCGCCCCGGTCGAGGGCGAAGAAGAAGGCCGAGGCCCCGGCGAACCAGGACGCCCTGGACCTGTCGACCGGGTCCGACGAGGCCATGGTCGCCCCCGACGCCGCGGCACCCCCCGCCTCCGCGCCCACGGAGCC
>NZ_JALPKN010000317.1 GCF_023630195.1 Actinotalea sp. C106
GGCCTCCGACTTGGCCGCGGCCACCCCGGCGGCGACAGCGGCCACGCCCGACTGGAGCTCCCCGGTGGCGCGGGCGATCGCGATCCACGCCAGGCCCCACGTCATCGCCGCACCGATCGCGAGCCGCCCCCGGGTCGCGACGGCGAGGCCGACGCCGACCGCGGCGGCCACCGCGAGGACGAGGACCGCCCAGACCTCGGGGCCGAGCCCCAGCTCGGTGTACCCCGCCGAGGTGAGCACCGCCGCGACGTTCGCCACGGTCGCGACCGACACCCAGCCGAGGTACAGGCCCACCGTGCCGTCGGTGACGACCGTGTCGATCAGACCGCGCGCAGGCACCGCCTCGAGCCGCAGCAGGATCGCCACGAGCGTCACCAGGAGGAGCGCGATCACCGGGACGCTGAGACCCAGCAGCCCGACCTGGACCACGGTGATCCAGGCGGCGTTGAGGAGCATCGAGAGCAGCACCCACCACCCGATCCGGCGCTGGCGTGCGTCGGCGCGCTGCGCAGGCAGAGCCTGCCAGACCGCGTAGGCGAGCAGCCCGGTGTAGATCACCGACCAGATCGAGAAGGCCGGACCGCCCGGGGCGACGAGGGTCGCGTCGGCCGCGAGGGCGCCGTCGCCCACCGAGGTCTGGTCCTGGCCGCCGGTGGCCCCCGAACCCACGAAGGCCGCGGCGATCGCGACCAGGGAACCGATCAGCACGACCACCTGCCGCACGAGGTCCTTGCCTGTCGCTGGACGCGTCTGGGTGCTCATCCACCCATGGTCGCCGCGGGCCGCCGCGACCGCACGGTGAGCGCAGGCACGGCCCGGACGTGATGCAGGTCACGCAGGGTGGACCCCCTTGCGGATGCACCGCACCACGGTCCGGGTTAACTTCTTCTCACTCCTGATGCCGCCGCGAGAGCGACGGCCGGCCCCCGGGCCGCCGGTGACCGCCACACCCTGTGCGGGTGAGACGCCACCTCTCCGCCCCCGCTCGCCACGTCGCGAGCGGGGGCGCATCATGTCCCGGCGGGACAGACCACGGGAGGGAACGATGGCGCAGCACGACACCGGGACGGACGACGGCTCGCACGGCGGTCGGCACGAGTCACCGATCGAGCGCCTGGACCGGCACTGGTTGGAGATCCTGCAGGAGCTGCGCGTCACGCAGACCGGGATCCAGATCCTCACGGGCTTCCTGCTCACGGTCCCGTTCCAGTCTCGGTTCACCGATCTCACCGGCTCCCAGCGCGCCATCTATCTCGTCCTGGTGCTGCTCGCGGCCATCACGACAGGTCTGGTCGTGGCTCCGGTCAGCCTGCACCGGCTGCTCTACCGGCGGCACGTGCGGGCCACTCTGGTCGCGGCCGCGGACCGCCTGATGCGCGCCGGGCTGGTGTGCCTTGCCCTCGTCGTGAGCGGCGTCGTGCTCCTGGTGGTCGACGTCGTCACCGGGCGGACCCCGGCGATCGTCACCGCGAGCGCGCTGCTCGTCATCCTGGGGCTCGGCTGGTTCGCGCTCCCGGCCTGGTTGGGCCGGCGGGCTCAGCCGGACCCTGAGGACCCTGAGGGCTCAGCGCGCTCCGCTCCGGAGAACACCGGTGCCGGGCGGCCCAGCAGGTAGCCCTGGACCATCTCGCAGCCGGCCTCGCGGAGCAGCGCCAGCTGAGCGGGCTCCTCGACCCCCTCGGCGATGACCTCGATGCCGAGCTCGCGGGCCAGGGCCACGACCCCGCGGACCAGCGCCAAGGAGGCGGCGTGGTCGGGCAGTCCCGCGATGAAGCTGCGGTCGATCTTGATCTGGTCCACCGGCAGGGACTGCAGCCAGGCGAGCGTCGAGAAGCCCGTGCCGAAGTCGTCCAGGGAGATGCGCACACCGATCTGCCGCAGCTCGACCAGCCGCTCGATGACGCCGGGCAGGTCCGACAGCGACCGGCTCTCGACGACCTCGAGGTGCAGGCGGTCCGAGGTCAGCCCGTTCTTGCTGAGGGCCGAGCGCACGGCGGGCACCAGGCGCGGGTCGACCAGGGTCGCACCGGCGAGGTTGACCGCGACCCGCAGGGGCTCGCCGGGGGCCTCGCCGGGCGAGGTCGTCCGCGACCAGCCCGCGAGAGCCTCGCAGGCCGCACCCACGGCCCACAGGTCGAGCTCGGTGACCAGTCCGGCCTCCTCGGCCAGGGGCAGGAAGGCCGCCGGGGCGAGCAGGCCGAGGCGCGGGTGGGCCCAACGGATGAGGGCCTCGGCCCCGACGACGGCGTCCCCCGTGCCCGGGGACACGTCGACCACGGGCTGGAAGAACAGCCTGAGCTGACCCGCCCCGACGGCATGGCTGAGCTCGGCCTCGAGGGACGGGGCACCGCGTCGCGGGTCGAGCTCCCCGGCGAGGAGCACCTGGTTGCGGCCCCGCTGCTTGGCCTCGTACATGGCGGCGTCGGCCGCCGCGAGGAGCCGGTCGCCCCGACCGTCGGTGCCGACGTGGACCGCGACCCCGACGCTGGCGGTGGTCCGCACCTCCCGGCCGTCGACGCGGAACGGGTGGTCCAGACCTGCCAGGAGGCGGGCCGCGACCGACATCGCGTGCTGGTCGTCGTCCACCTCGTGCAGCAGGACCGCGAACTCGTCGCCGCTCAGGCGCCCGACGACGTCCCCGGGGCGGAGCTCGCCACGCAGCCGCGCCGCCACCTGTCGGAGCAGCTCGTCCCCCGCGGCGTGCCCGTACTGGTCGTTGACGTGCTTGAAGCTGTCGAGGTCGCAGAACAGGACGGCGGTCCCCTCCCCCGGGGCCGCGCGACGCAGCGACTCGTCGAGGCTGCGGCTGAACAGGACGCGGTTGGGCACCCCGGTCAGCGCGTCGTGCAGGGCCTGGTGGCTCACCCGGGAGAGCAGCCGCGCGTTCTGCAGGGCGGTCGCCGTCTGGTCACCGACCCCCGCGATCCGGGTGATCGCCTCGTCTCCCACCGCCAGCCGGTCCTCGCGGGTGGCCCAGCTCGCGATGGCCACCCCCATGAAGGCCTCCCCCGCGACGAGCGGGGCCACCACCACGCTGCGTGAGCCGACGGCCGCGAGCAGCTCACCCAGGCGCGGGCTGGCGTCCTCGGCGTCGATCACGACCATGTCGTGCCGGGTGAGGATCTGGGTCAGCTCGGGGGTGTCGTCCGGACGGACGCTCGAGCTCATGATGAGCGAGGCCTCGTCGTCGTCGTGCCCGGTGGTCGCCGCAGCCCGGAGCACGCCCTCGGAGGCCTCCCAGAGCCACACGCCCCCGGACTGGCAGCCCACGATCCGGGGCATCGCCTCCGTGACGACCCTCGCCACGGCGTCGGCGTCGGTGGTGGCGGCCAGCGAGTGCGCGAGCTCGAGCAGCGCCGTGGCCCGGCTCGCCTCGCGCCGGCTGCCGTCCAACGCCGTCAGCAGGTCCAGGGCAGCTGCCGCGTGGCGGGCGTAG
>NZ_JALPKN010000318.1 GCF_023630195.1 Actinotalea sp. C106
GCCGATCGCGCCGGGGATCTCCACCGCACCTGCGAGCTCGCCCAGGTAGGCCCGCACGACGGCGGTCCGCGCAGCCTCGACGTCGCCCAGGTCAGCCAGCGCCGCGGCGGCCTGGGCGCTGACCCAGTCCGAGGGAGCCATGGGGCGGTACGGCAGCCCACCACGGGACTCGACGCGAGCGATCGCCGGCTCGAAGACTCCTGCCGCCGTCAACGCATGGCGGGCTCCCCGGCCGACCGCGCCCGGAACACGGTTGAGCACCCGCACCTGGGTCCGGTAGGAGCGGGTGGCGAGGTCGAGGCGCGCACCGATCTGGGGCAGCCCCGCCAGGTCCCCGGCGAGACGTGCGCGCAGCCGGGGGTCCGGCAGGTCCGGGCTGACCCAGACCGCACCTCCGAACCGGGTGGGCAGCATCTTCTCCACACCGAACGAGTGGATCGACACGTCGGCGAGCGGCGCGCCGTCCGGACCGGTCGCCATGCGGCCGGCGCAGTGCGCGGCGTCCTCGACCAGCAGGGCACCGGCGACTCGCGCCGACTCGCGCAGCCTCGCGGCGTTCCGCGTGTCGACGATGCCGAAGGTGTGCTGGAGCACGACGGCATGCGCCGAGGCCGGCACCACAAGGCGCCCGGCGTCGATCGCCACGCTGTCCGGGGTGACGTCGGCATACACCGGGCGCGAGCCCGCCACCAGGATCGGGTCGACCGCCGTCGAGCAGGTGAACGCCTGCGTCACGACGTCGCCGGCACCGCGCGCGGCCGCCAGCGCCTCGAACACGACCTGCAGGCCGTACCGCGCCTTGAAGACGAGGAACCAGTCGGCCGGGCTGGTTCCGGTCCGGTCGGCGAGGGCGCCCGTGACCTCGAGGTGCGGGTCCACGCGCGGGGCCCTAGGAGCGGCGCGTGGGCGCGGCCGGGGCTCCGGACTCGTCCACCTCCGCGCGGTCGGTGGTCCACTGCGTGTGGAAGGAGCCCTCGCGGTCGGTGCGCCGGTAGGTGTGGGCACCGAAGAAGTCGCGCTGCGCCTGGATGAGGTTGGCCGGGAGACGCTCGGCCCGCACCCCGTCGTAGTAGGCCAGCGAGGAGGAGAAGGCCGGGGTCGGCACCCCGTTGAGCGCCGCCTGGGCCACGATCCGCCGCCACGCCGTCACGCCGTCCCCCACGGCCTGGGTGAAGTACTCGTCGGCGAGCAGCAGCGGCAGGTGGGCCTCACGCTCGTAGGCCTCGGTGATCCGGTTGAGGAACCGCGCACGGATGATGCAGCCGCCCCGCCAGATGCGTGCCATGGCACCCCGGTCGATGTCCCAGCCGAACTCGTCGCTCGCCGCGGCGATCTGGTCGAAACCCTGCGAGTACGCCACGACCTTCGAGGCGTACAGGGCGCGACGCACGTCCTCGACGAAGGCCTCACGGTCGATCACGTCCCAGGTGCCGGCGTGCGCGGGCAGCGTCCCGGCCGCGGCGGCACGCTGCGGCACCGAGCCCGACAGGGCGCGCGCGAAGGTCGCCTCGGCGATCCCGGTGATGGGCACGCCCAGGTCGAGACCGTTCTGGACCGTCCAGCGCCCGGTGCCCTTCTGCTCGGCCTGGTCGAGCACGACGTCGACGAAGGCCGAGCCCGTCTGCGGATCGGTGTGGGCGAGGACCTCGGCGGTGATCTCGATGAGGAAGGACTCGAGGTCACCCGTGTTCCACTCGGCGAAGATCTCGCCGATCTCCGCCGCGGAGGCGCCGAGCCCCTGCTTGAGCAGGTCGTAGGCCTCGGCGATGAGCTGCATGTCGGCGTACTCGATGCCGTTGTGCACCATCTTGACGAAGTGCCCGGCACCGTCGGCCCCGACGTAGGTGCAGCACGGGACCCCGTCGACCTGCGCGGCGATCTTCTCGAAGATCGGCCCGAGCCAGGTGTAGGACTCGGCCGAGCCGCCCGGCATGATCGAGGGCCCGAGCAGCGCGCCCTCCTCGCCGCCCGAGACGCCGGTGCCGACGAAGTGCAGGCCGTGCTCGCGCAGGGCTGCCTCACGGCGCCGGGTGTCAGGGAAGTGGGCGTTGCCGGCGTCGATGACGATGTCCCCCTCCTCCAGGAGCGGGACGAGGTCGTCGATCACGGCGTCCGTGGGACCGCCGGCCTTGACCATGACGATGACCTTGCGAGGCCGCTCGAGGGAGGCGACGAAGTCCGCGAGGGTCTGCGAGCCGATGAACTCCCCCTCGTCCCCGTGGTCGGCGAGGAGGGACTCCATGCGCCCCGCCGAGCGGTTGTGCACGGCCACCGTGAAGCCGTTGCGGGCCAGGTTCCTGGCGAGGTTGCGACCCATGACGGCCAACCCGGTGACACCGATCTGCGCGCGTGCGGACATGCTGGTGGGGTTCCCTTCCGACGGAGAGACGACCTCGCCAGGGTAGTGCGGTCAGGCACACCTGGCAGATGTGTCCGCGCGCCGGTCCCCGATGGTGTCACCGCGCCGATCTACGCTGCCACGGTGATCACTGCGGATGCAGACGTCCCCGCCGAGTTCGTGCGCGCCCTGGGCGCCTTGCGCGACCGTCGGCTGCGGCCCGAGATCCGGCTCACCGAGATCCCCGCCCCCGCCCGCATCGCCCCCTACGCGGTGGCCCTGACGGGCGAGCTCCAGGGCGGTCCCGGTGACGAGGCCGAGGAGGATCCCGCCTCGGGCCGCTTCGTCCTGCTCCACGACCCGCGCGGCCAGGAGGCGTGGGAGGGCACCTTCCGCGTCGTGACGCTCGTGCGCGCGACCCTCGACCCCGAGGCTGGTGCTGACCCCCTGGTCTGCGAGGCGGCGTGGAGCTGGGTCACCGAGGCCCTCGAGGCCGCCCCACGGGGCTGGTCCGCCCTCGGCGGCACCGTCACGCGTGTGGTCTCGGAATCCTTCGGAGCACTCGCTGAGCGGCCCGACGAGGTCGAGATCGAGATCCGTGCCTCCTGGACCCCGCCTGACGGCGCCGTCGGCGAGCACCTCGAGGCCTGGGCGACCGTGCTCTGCCACTCCGGCGGCCTGCCCCCTCTCCCCGAGGGGGTCGCGGCCCTCGGCCGCCGCCGCTGACCAGGCTCGAACTGGTCCTCAAGGTCCCTGACCTTCGCGCCGATATCTCGGGTGACACGCCTCACACGCACCCCGGGAGCACTCCCTTGACCGTCGAGCACGTCAGCACCGCACCGGACCGGACGGCCGTGCGGGTCGCACCCGGAGCAGCCTCCGAGCGCGCCCACCCGCCGTCGCAGCGCACCCGGCGCCCCCGCGAGGGCGCCCCGCTGTGCCTCGTCGTTCCCGAGCTCGGGGACGGGGACGGTCACGTGCTGGTCCGTACCCTGCGCCGCCGTGAATCCACCCGCGCCGTGCTGCTGACCCGCAAGGCCGGGCGCCGCGAGCTGGTGGTCCTGCTGGGCAGCGGCATCCGCGGCG
>NZ_JALPKN010000319.1 GCF_023630195.1 Actinotalea sp. C106
TCCGACTTGAGGGGGCTTGACCTCCGCGGACCGGCCGGGGGTGGCGGGCTGGCCCGTGCCGGTCTTCGCCTCCTCGGAGGTGGTCGCGCCGGGCGGGCTGGCGGGCGCGTTGCTGCCCTCGCTCCCGCGTGCAGGGGCCCGGTCCTCCTCGGGCACGACGCTCTGCGGCGGTGTGGTCTCGTCGGCACCCCGCGTACCGCTGCGCTCGTCGCTCTCGGGGGTCGGGTCCGGCTCGGGCGTGGCGAAGGGCTCCGTGGTGGGGGTCGCGTCGGTCTCCGGAGAGGGGGAGTCGCTCTCCGCGTCGGTGGGCAGCGGGTCCAGCGGTGAGCCCGTCATGAGCTCGACCAGACCCGAGACCGCACCGTGGGCGGGGCCCTGGATCGCGTCCGGCACGGCGTCGATGGTGGCGGCCCCGGTGACGGCGGCCATGGCCACCCCGGCGCCCAGCGTGATCTTCGCAGCCAGACCGATCCCCGCGGCGGCCTGGACCGCCCGGCGCACCCGGGTGCGAGTCGCTGCCGTGAGCCGCGCGCTCAGAGGGACGTGCTCACCCATCGGGACGTGCTCGCCCATGGGGACGTGCTCGCCCATGGGAACGCGCTCGCCCATGGGTACGTGCTCGCCGACGGGCCTCGGCAGGCCCTCGCGCAGCATCTGCTCGAGGGCCGCGCTCGGCGGCGGTGGGGCGCTCGCGGTGGCCTTGAGAGCCACGACGAAGGCGCTGAGCGCAGGCTCGCCCGGCACGTGGTGGCCGCTCAGGAGGCGGTCCAGGTCTGCTCTGCTCACACCACGGTCATCGCTGCGGGGCCTCACAGGGGTACGCCCTCCGCCTCGAGGGCGCGGCGCAGGCTCGCGAGGGCCCGGCGCTGCAGGGCCTTGACGGCGCCGGTGCGTCTCCCGACAACCTCGGCGACCTGCTCGACCGTGAGGTCGGCCAGGATGCGCAGCGTCATGACCTCACGCTGCTCGTCGGTCAGGGTCGCGAGCAGGGCGTGCACCCGCTCCTCGCCCAGGTTCCCCAAGGCCCCGCTCTCCGCGCTCGGCGCAGTCCGGGTGTCCCCTTCGGGTTCGTAGGGGGAGAGCCCGGGAGCGCGCCCTTGCCGCCGCCAGGTGTCGATCACGCGCCGGTGGGCGATCGTGAAGACCCACGAGCGCAGCTGTGCCTCGGTCCCGGAGAAGCGCTGGATGCCGGTGAACACCGCGAGGAAGACCTCGCTGGTCACGTCGGCCGGGTCAGGCACCCCCTTGCTGCGCACGTAGGCGGCGACGGGGCCGGCGAGGTCCTGGTAGATCTGCGTGAAGGCTTCGGCGGACCCAGCCTGCGCGCGGGCGATCACGTCGCCCTCGGTCCCGGACGCTGCGTCCGGGCTCCCCGTGGTGGACCGTGGCGCCCTCGCCGCGTCGTCGGTGCTGGCCATGACGGGGGTCAGTCGGCTCGGCGCACGGTGTTGCGGCCAGCGCGCTTGGCCTCGTAGAGGGCGTCGTCGGCGCGGCGCAGCAAGGTCGACTGCGTGTCGCGCCCGGCGACGGCGACGCCGATGCTGACCGTGACCGGCAGATCACCGGTCAAGGGCTCCCAGTCGTGCTCCGCGACCCGCCGCCGCAGGGCCTCGAGGTGGACCTGCGCGTCGGTGGGAGGCAGGCCGGTCAGCACCACCAGGAACTCCTCGCCACCCATCCGAGCGGCGAAGGCGTCGGTCGAGGTGTTGCTCGAGACCAGCTCGGTGACGGTCGCCGAGAAGATCCGGGCCACGACCTCGAGGACCTCGTCACCGGTCTGGTGCGAGCGGGTGTCGTTGACGCGCTTGAAGTGGTCCAGGTCGAGCAGAGCCGCGACGATCGGGACGTCCGCGCCGATACCGCCAGCGAGCAGACGCGGGAGGGACTCGTTGACGTAGCGGCGGTTGTACAGGCTGGTGAGCGGGTCACGTCGGGCCTGGTCGCGGAACTGGTCCGCCTGCTGCCTGGCCTCGCTCGTCTCGAACATGGCCTGACGCACCCGTGCCTGAGCCTCCCGCTGCTGCGACATGAGGGCACGCTCGGCCCGGTGGAACGCCTTGTGTGCCTCGAAGGCCTCCTCGAACCGTCCGGTCGCGGCGAACAGCTCGGCCTGCTGCTCGTCCACCTGCACGAGGGCCGAGGCCAGGCCGTGCTGCTCGCACAAGCTCCGGGCCTCGTCGAGGCTCTCCTGGGCGGCGGCGTGCTCGCCGAGGTGACGCTGGGCGACCGCCAAGGTCAGCAGGAGCTCCGGCAGGCCGCTGACCTCGGGGACGTCGACCGAGCGGTGCACCTCGATCGAGGCGCGGGCCGAGCGCTCGGCGTCGGCATGGCGGCCCAGCGCCAGCTCGATGCAGGCGATCGTGTCCAAGGTGTGCGCATCGAGCGGCATGCCCTCCTCGGCGCAGATCCGGCGCAGCCGGTCCATCGCGACCTGGGCTCGTTCGGGCTCGCCGTTCAGGTACTCGACGTAGGCCAGGTTGTTGAGGGTCAGCACCCGGCGGGTCGAGTCCCCGGCATCCACGGCGATGTCCTCGGCCTGCCGGTAGCGCACCCGAGCTGCCTCGAGGGAGCCGGACTCCGCGAGGGCGTCGGCGAGCCGGGTGACGTAGAGAGCTCGCAGGGCCGCAGGGTCCTCCTCGGCGAGGTTCTCGACGGCATCGACCGTGTGCTCGAGGTACGAGGGCATGTCGCCCAGGTCGCGGTGGGTGCGCGCGAGGAGGAAGTGGCTGCGAGCCAGGAGGCGTCGGCGGCCGTGGCTGAGGGCGAACTCGTTGGCCTGCCACAGGAGCTTGGCTGCCTCGTCGAGCCGACCCTGGCGCTCGAGGATGTCGGCCCGGACCAGCCGGGCACGCCACTGCAGCTCGACGTCGCCGAGCACCTCGGCCCGCCGCTCGATCTGAGCCACCTCGTCGAGAGACCCCTCGACCAGCACGCCGCGGGTCTCCTCGATCTGCACGAGGACGCGGTCGAGGTCGGCCGCGCTCCGGACGTCGTCGGTCGACGTCGTGGTCGCGGGGCATCCCGGGGCGGGAGAGGTGGTCATCGCCTTCCCATCGGCCGCGACAGGACCGTGCTGAGCAGTCGTGACGCAGGCCACAGCCGCGGGCAACGGCCAGCCACGGGGGCTCTACCGACCCAGGGAGCGTTGCACCTCGAGGGCGGTGCGACGCCCCGAGACCATGGCTCCCTGGAGCGAGGCGGTGTCACGGTGGTCCCCGCATACGAAGAGCCCGTCGCCCAGGGCGACCTCGCGGCGCACCACGAGCGGCGGGGGCTGGGCGGGGAGGGCGCCCGGGATGACGTGCCGCGCCACCTCGCGCCACCGCGACCCGTCGACCCCGAGCATCGCGGCCGCGTGCT
>NZ_JALPKN010000031.1 GCF_023630195.1 Actinotalea sp. C106
GGGGAGGGGGACCGGGCTTGCCCGCGTGGGGCGGTGGGCCGGGCTTGCCCGCGTGGGGCGGCGGACCGACGCAGGGCCGCGGCTTGCCGGGCTCCTCGGGCTCCTCGGCCTCACCGCTGACCGGCGGGAGCAGGGTGATCTCCGTCGGGTCAGGGTTCGCCTCGAGGCGAGCCCCGGTGTCGGCCGGCGCCTGGTCGGTCAGCTCGAGCAGGCCGTGCATCTCGATGCTGCCGTCCGCAGCGATCGAGGGGTGCAGGTCGGTGTCGAGGCTGGTGAACCAGTCGTCCTCGACGTGGACGCCCTCGCTGTTGCGGCTGGCGTCCCGCACCCCGCCCCCTGCCTCGGTGAGGTAGTTCGACGGATCGGTCCGGATGGTGTCCTCCTGGTCGCGCAGACCGATCTGGTCGGCCTGCTGGGCGACGTAGGAGAGCACCCCGGTGGCCTCGTAGTCGGTCACGGCCGCGCTGGTGGTCAGCTGCAGGTTGTTCCCGCTCGCGCCGGCGTCGACCAGGCCGCTGAGGTAGGCGGTCACGTCCTGGACCCGGACGTCGGGGCCGGAGTTGGACGTGATGCCCTTGGCGTAGTTGTCGAACGCCACGGAGTTGCGCAGCAGGTGCTGGCCGGGCATGTTCTCCCCGCCCAGCTTGAACCCGTTGCCCTCGCCGATGAGCGTGCGCTCGACGTCGGCCTCGAGCCACCCGTTGCGGTAGGCCACCGAGTCCTCGACGACCACCGCGCCGATGGGCCCCTCGGTGGACTTGGCGTACAGGTCCCAGCCGTCGTCGATGTTGTGGAAGGCGATCGAGTACCGGAACACGTTGCCGTCCCCGACGGTCAGCTTGGCCGCGAAGCCGTCGGCGTCGTTGGCCAGGGGGTCGGCGTTGTTGTGGGCCACGCTGGACAGCACCAGGTTGTGCGAGGGCCACATCTCGAACGGCTCGGTCGCGTTGCCCGAGATCTGCACGCCGGTGTCCCCGTTGTGGTGGGACTCGATGCGCTCGACCACGTTGTGGTTGCCCTGGATGAGCAGCGGCTTCTGGTAGCCGCGGCCGTTGGTGATCTCCAGGTCGTGCAGGTGCCAGTGGTCACCGCGCAGCTGGATCCCGCCGGACACCGACTCCGAGAGGTCGAGCGTGGCCCGCTCGCCGGGCTCGGACATGAGGGTGATCGGGTCCTCGGCGGTCCCGTCGTTGCCCCGCGCGATCACGACGGCGCGGTCGGGCAGGTAGGTGCCGCCCTCGAGCACGACCTGCTGGCCCGGCTGGGCGAACGCGACGCCGGTGTGCAGGTCGAGCGGCTCCTCAGGGGTCCCGTCGCCGTCGGCCGTGCCGTCGGGCGCGACGTGGATCGCCTGACCCGGGGTGCCGTACCGCTGCACCTCGATGGTGATGGGGACGGTGAGCGTCTCGTAGGAGCTCAGGTCCTGGTACTCGCCGAGCTGGGTCTGCTCCTCGCGCGGCGCAGGTGTGAGCTCGGCGATCAGCTCGTTGGTGCCGTCCTCGAGAGGAGCGGTCACCGCGGCCCGCTCGCCCGGGGTGACGGACTCGGTCCCGACGACGTCGCCGGCACCGTCCCGCAGCACGACCTCACCGTGGACGTTCGCGACCAGCGGCACGTCGATGGTGTCGTGCGGGGTGGTGCGGGTGACGTCGGAGACCAGCGATGGGTCGACGTAGGTGATGGGCCGCTCGAGCGGCTCCTCGTCGTCGTCGGGGTGGATGGTGGTGAAGGTGATGTCGCTGGCCGTCACGGCGATCCCGCGCGCGGCGAAGAGGCCGACGTAGAGCGCGTCGGGGTCCTGGCGCTCGACGAGGTCCCGCTCGTAGTAGATGACCTCCTCGACTTCGCCGTCACGCACCCAGGTGGAGTGGTACCCGGTGTTGGAGCGGCGCAGCGTGTACTCGTAGACGTCACCGTCGACGAACTTGGGCGGGTTGAGGTTGGAGCCCTCGGTCATGTCGGCCCGGAAGTCCCAGTCGAAGGGCTGGGACTGGTTGAGGTCGCGGTCGGGGGTCGAGACGGTGGGCCCCTCGGTGTAGCCCTCGACGATCTTGCCGCCGGGGATCCCGTAGCGGTACTCCAGAGCGCCGTCGACCGTGCGCTGGTACTTGGCCGTCATGGTGCCGGCCGAGTTGAAGTACCGGGCCGCGCGGTCGTTCGGGATGAAGGTGTCCACGGCGATGAGGCCGAAGCCGGACTGGTTGTCCTTGCCGCTCGCGTCGTCGACGGTGAAGGTCGCCGAGAGCGTGAAGTTCTCCGTCTCGGGGTCGATCTGCGTGTAGTGGTAGAGGAAGCCGTCCTCGGAGTCGGCGATCTTGCCGTTGTTGCCGCGCATGTCGAACTGCAGCGAGCCGTCGGCCTCCTCGGTGAGGGAGCCGCCGCTGCTCACCCCGGCGTGGGCGGTGAGCCAGCGCTCGACGGCGTCGGCCACGGTGACCTCGAGGGGCGCCGAGGTGGTCGACTCGTCGCCGCGGGTCGTGGTGACCTGCAGCTCGTAGGTGGTGCCCGGGACCAGGCCCTCGACGTCGGCCCGAGTCGTGGTGGTCGACGGTCCGGGGACCCAGTCGGTGGCGCCCAGCTCGCGGTGGGAGAGCTGGTAACCCTCGGCCTCGGGGACCGCGGTCCACTCGGCTGTCACCGTGGCCTGGCCGTCAGCGACCGCCGAGGTCAGCGCCGTGTGGATCTCAGCCACGCCGAGGGGCAGGGTGAAGGCCGGGGCCGCGACGCGCTCGGAGACCTTCGTCGAGTCCTCGTCGGTCCGGGTCAGGGCGACCTCGACCTCGTAGTTGCCGCTGGCGGCCGGCTCGAGGCTGATGCTGCCGGAGTCGCCGGGGGTGCCGGAGATGCCCGAGGTCACCTCCTCGCCCTGGTCGTCGTAGAGGGTCGCGGTGGCGAGGTCCGCGCCGTCGAAGCCCACGACGCCGTCGAACTGCGCGACGACCTCGCCGCCGGAGACCGTCACGTCGGTCACGACAGGGTCGGCGACGTCGGTCCAGGCGGGCCGCTCGGGGGCCGCCCCCTCGGTCAGTGCGAGGTAGAAGAGGTTGACCCCGGAGGAGGGCGAGGCCACGTAGTAGCTGCCGGCCTCGGGGACGACCAGGGTCGCGGCCGGGATGTCGGTCGGGGCGCCGTAGGCGGGGACGCGGGACAACTCGGTGCCGTCCTCGGAGTACAGCGCGAGGGCACGGTCGGCGCTTGAGCTGCCGCTCAGCGCGTAGACCGTCACGGTGGCCTCGTCGTCGGTGGTGAAGGCGATCGATCGGCGGTCGGCGGCCCCGGCGCCGTTGAGCTTGAGACGCTGGGTGAAGGTGAGGTCGCCACCGGTGCGGTCCTGCGCGTCCACGTCGACCTGCGCGGTCTCGGTGGCGGTCACGGTGAACCGGCCGACGGTCGTGTCGGCCTCGTAGACGCCCGGCTCCATCTCGGAGGCGTTGAGGACGTCTGTCTCGGCGGTGGTTGCCTCGTCGTGCTCGCTGGCGGCCGCCGCGGTCGCGCCCAGACCGGTGGCGGTCAGGGCGGCAGTCGCGAGGGCGGCGATGAGTGGTCGGATCCTGCTCGTCCGTGCGGTGGGCATAGGGCTCCCTAGGCTTCCCCTGGGCCGGTGGCCAGCCTCGCAAGGTACGACGCTGTACTGGAGGACCTGCCGGCCGTGAGAGCGCCCCCGGCCGGTGAAGCCGGAAAGCGCTTTCAGATCCGAAAGTAGGTCGGGGTCGGGGCGATGTCAAGGGGTCCATGACACCTCGCAGGTCGAACCCTGGCGTGCGAGGCTGAGCCGCATGACCGCACTCGACGGCGCGCACGTACTCGTGGTCGGCGCGACCGGGGGCCTGGGTTCGGCGATCAGTCGGAGCCTCGCGGACCGGGGCGCGAGGCTGACGCTGAGCTCACGGTCGGCCGACCGGCTCGACGCGCTCGCGGGCGACCTCGGTGCCGCGGTGCTCGGCACGCACCGCGCCGACATCACGTTCCCCACCGCCCCCGCCGAGGTGGTCCAGGCGGCGATGGACCACGGCCCGGTGAACGGCGTCGTCTACGCGGCCGGGGCGGTGGCCTTCGGCTCGGTCGCCGACCTCGACGACGACGTGCTCGACGCGCTGCTCCTGGTCAACCTCGTGGCCCCGGTGCGCCTGGCCCGGGCTGCCG
The DNA here is from genome assembly GCF_023630195.1 of Actinotalea sp. C106. Classification (GTDB taxonomy): domain Bacteria; phylum Actinomycetota; class Actinomycetes; order Actinomycetales; family Cellulomonadaceae; genus Actinotalea. The sequence continues at coordinate 4,144 of NZ_JALPKN010000031.1, forward strand.
TCCGCGTGCTGCCCACCGGGGGGTTCCTGGCGAACCTCAGCGCCGTCGTCGCCGAACGCCCGACGGCGGGCATGGCCGCCTACTCGGCCACCAAGGCGGGGCTGACCGGGTTCGACGCCGCCCTGGCCCTCGAGCTGCGACGCCAGAAGATCCGCGTGCTCGACGCCCGCCCGCCGCACACCGAGACAGGGCTCGCCGACCGCCCCCTCGACGGCCACGCACCGACCCTCGGTGACGGCCTCGACCCCGAGGCCGTCGCCGAGCGGATCGTCCAGGCGATCGAGCAGGACGACCGGGACCTGCCGGCGGCGGCCTTCGGGTAGTTGGCCACGCCGGGCAGAGGTCGGGCGGCGATTCCTAGCTCAGCAGGCGAGGGTGTCGACGATCACGCGCGAGGTTCGCGCGCCGCCGTCACAAGGGCGTGGCGCTCGGGCGGCCGGGGTCCGCGTTGATCCAGACGTCGACGTCCTGGCTGGCGAGGTCCGGTGCTGGGGCGTCGTCCGTCGGCCAGCGGTCGGCGCCCTCCCAGCTGGCCAGCCCGGGCGTGGGCGTCTGGTCCGTGGGAGGGGAGTCGGCGCGCTCGCGGCGACGGAACAGGGTGTTCAGCAACGACATCGTCGGGCCTCCGTTCGGCGTTGACCTTGCTTCACGCTATGCCTGGATGAGTGCTGGCCGCCAGGGTTCGCACCGCCCGCCACCCGTCAGCTACGTAGGTTCCGCAGGACCCCGGGCACGGCGGCCTTCCCGGTGACGGGGTGGAAGGCCTCGGCGGCCGCGCGCAGCTCGGTGGCCTCGTCGGCGGTGAGGTCCAGCTCGGCGGCCTCGACGTTGCCCTCCAGCTGCTCGACGCTCGACGCCCCCGGGATGACGACGACGTTCGGCTGGTGCAGCAACCAGGCGAGGGCCACCTGCGCGGGCTTGGCGTCGTGCCGCGAGGCGACGTCTCGCAGCACGTCGAAGAGTGGCCTCGCAGCCCGAAGGTTGTCCGGGAGGAACAGCGGGTTGGTCTTGCGGACGGCGCCCGAAGGGCGGTTCGACTCGTCGTACTTCGCCGAGAGGAAGCCCATGGCCAGCGGGCTGTACGCGATGACGACGCGGTCCTTCTCCTGCGCGTAGGGCAGCAGCTCAGCCTCCGGCTCGCGGTCGACGAGGCTGTAGCTGACCTGGTTGCTCAGCACCCGGCGACCCAGCGCCGCCTCGGCGACCCGCCACCGCCGCAGGTCGTAGTTGCTCACGCCGACGTCGCGCACCACGCCGTCGTCCTGCAGCGTCTCCATGCCCGCCATGAGGACGGTGTCGGGAGTGATCGGGTTGGCCTGGTGCACCTGGTAGAGGTCGATGCGGTCGATGTCGAGACGGTCCCGGCTCGCGCGGCCGTGCTTCTCCACCAGCCCTGTCGACGGCAGCAGCGGCATGTACTTGGTCGCCACGTACGCCTCGTCGCGACGACCGGTCAGGGCCTTCCCCACGATCCGCTCGGACTTGCCCGTGCCGTAGATCTCGGCGGTGTCGATCAGCGTGACCCCCAGGTCGAGGGCACGGTGCACGATCTTTGCCGCGTGGGAGTCCGCGTACTCGCCGCCGTAGCCCCACTCGCGGGAGCCGAACTGCCAGGTGCCCAGTCCGAGGCGGCTGATGCGGGCGGTGTCGGGGAGGTCGAGGTATCGCATGTGTTCCATCGTGGGGGGTGGGAGCGCGGGGCGCCTCTGGGCGGACGGGGATGCCCGTGCATGTCACGGCGCGGCGTGCCTCAGCCGAGCAACGGCAGCTCGAGGTCGTACGCGAGCACGACGGCTCGCGCCAGCTCGGCCTCCTGCTCGGCAGTGAGGAATCCGATCGTCCGTCCGAGCAGGCTCCGGGGAACTGTCACGACGTTGTCGAGAGCGACCGCGCACTCGGCGTCGAGTCCGTTGCTCGGCCCGACCCGTACCTCGCTCGACAGGCCCTTGATCGTGGCCGTGATGGGGGCCACGGTGACCTTCGTCATCGCGCCCCGGGCCGCCTCACGGGTCAGAACCAGGGCTGGCCGCGTCATGTCGAGGCGGACCAGGCAGATCTCGCGCAACGATCAGTCCCTGAGGTCGACGTGTGTTGCGGTCCACTGCACCAAGACGTCGAGGTCGTCCGCCGGATCGTGGTGCCCGAGCAGCTCAGCATCTCGCTCCGCGAGGAGCCGGCGCATCTCGCGCTCGACCGCCGAGGCGACGAGTGCAGCGCGACTTGGAGCCCTCCCGTCGGCGACCGCGCGGTCGAGAAAGGCCACCATCTCGTCCGGGAGCCGGACAGCGATCTGCGTGCTCACACCACCACCCTACAAGCCTGCATCCCACTATGGGATGCAGTGCAGGTGCGGGGGCACGGATGTCGTTGTCGGCGCCGCAGTCGTCAGGGCGAGTTCCGGACGGCGTGGCGCACGTAGACCACGCCGTTGTCGATCCGCCGTTGGTCCAGCAGCTCGAGGTTGAGTCGGATGCCATCAGTTTTCCCATGGGGGCCTCCGGCAGGGTGGGAAACTACAGACCCCAGCGTCACGGCAGCACGGGCAAGAGCATCTACGAGGCCCGAACGACGTCCGGCAGCCGTGACCCGACGACGATCACCGGAACTGAGGTGGCTCCCTTGAGAATCGGACGCAACGTCGAGGTCAAACCCGTCGGCGGCGGCAAAGGCTGCCTGGTGATGATCCTGATCTCCGTCATCGCCTCGATCGTGCTGACCGTGCTCCTCAACCTCGTGTTCCGCTGAGGGTGAGTGCACTCGTCGTCGAGCCGACCTGTGTGACCCTTCCCAGATGGACACCGTCTACGTCTTCGAGGTCGAGGATGCCGACGCGGCGGCCTGGCGCTCGGAAGTCGCGGTCGTGGCTCCCAGCGCCGCAGAAGCCAATCGGCAGATCAGGGCGGGAGGCCTCCACAAGAAGCAGATCCGCAACGATGGACGGCCCGTCCGTGCGCACACCGTCGCTGAGCTGCCCTGCATCGTGGACTCACCGAGTGGCTTCGCGCGCCGTCGGGACGATGACGGATGGACCCCCTGGGAACACGTGGCGGCTGGGACCTCGCTCAGCTGGCGTGAGAGCGACCGGGCGCGTGGGACCGACGACTAGAGTCACGCTCCTTCGCATGCCTGCTCAGGGCAGCCCTGCCACCGCTTGCTGAAGAGCCCGGTGATGTCGACGGCGTCGCGGACCTCGTAGGAAGGCAGAACCGCACCAACGACGTCGCGTGCGGCTTCGGCGACCTGCAGGTGGAAGAAGCGACACACCCACTCGTACTCCCAGAGCTCACGGGTGACCTCCACGACCACCTCGTGCGGCACGCGGCCATCGGCCGACTCGCGCCCTCGGAAGAGCGCGACGACGTCATGCCGATCCGGGCCGGGGTCGCCGGGCTCGCCGCTCCAGGGGATGCCGGTGGCCGGGATGCTCCAGACGTCGGGCCGCGTGACGGGCCGATCGTCGACGCTCGGCAGGGTGGGCTGGGGGAAGGGCACGCCGTGCTCCTGTCGGGTTGTTCGTCGCGGCGACGTGCCGTCCGTCCTGCTATCGGCGGCCCTCGCCGAGCACTTGATTGCCGACGCGACATCATGTCGCGTGAGGAATGATGATCGGCATGTCTCCTGATCTCGACGGTGTGCCCGGTCTTCCCATCGGTGAGGTGCTGCCGGAACTCCGCATACCCCCGCTTCCCGCGGCGAGCACCGCTGCTGGAGTGCTCGCGTTCGTCAAGCTGCATGAGCCCAGCGGGGAGATCGGGTGGGCCGTGCGAGTGACGTCAGACATGGACGACGAGGAAGTGCTGGGGTTGCTGGTGGGGTATGTCGAGCATCTGAAGCAGCAAGCCGCCTCCTCCTGGGACAGCACCGACCCGACGCGCGCGGAGGACTGAAGCGGCGGTCGCCGACGCTGGTCCAGGGTGGGGCTACAGGGAGCCTCGGACCGGGAACGCGTCCAGCTCGCGCTCCCATGTCGTCGCGGCCTCCTCCAGGTCGCCCGAGGACACGTCGAGGTCGACGACATAGGGCTCGACGTACGCCTCGTCGTCCGGGGAGCGCCACGGTGGACCGGACTCCATGGAGAGGTGCGCCCGGAGCACCAGGTGATCGCCCGTCCGTGCGAAGAGGGTGAAGGCGAGGTTCGGCTCGGTGAACGCCGCGGCGTGCCGGCTGAGCTCGTCGAACATCGTCAGCGGGTCGACATCCCCGGCCGAGACGCGACGGAGCCACCGGCTCAGGTCGAGCGCCTCGGAGGTGAGGAGGCACGGGTCGCGGAACGTCCACGTCCGGGCATCTGCGGTCTGGACCGTCCCGCAGATCACGAGCCAGTTCGCGTCGAACCAGTCGTCGCTGCTGGCAGAGACGAGCCCCGGGTACTCGTAGCGCAGGGGCTCGAGGGTGAGGTGAGCGCCTGCCGCTGGGCCGATCCGCATGCTCTCGTTGTAGCCGAGGTGCGGGGGCGGTGACGTGAACACGCCGAACGCAGCGGCTCGACCGCCGTGACCAGGGCGTCAGGGAGTGCCGCGTACCGCGTAGTGCACGTAGACCACACCGTTGCGGAAGCGCCGCTCGTCCAGCAGCTCGAGGTCGAGTCGTCGGCCGCGTGGCAGCGCCGGCTTGCCACCGCCGACGGTGACGGGGCACAGGAGCAGCACGCACTCGTCGACCAGCCCGTGCCGGAACGCCTCGGCCCCGATGGTCGCGCCGCCGATGCTCAGGTCTGAGCGGGAGGTCTCCTTGAGCTGTCGTACCGCCTCGGGATCGAACTGACGCTCGATCCTCGTGCGTGCCGTCGACACCTCGTCGAGCGTCGAGGAGTAGACGACCTTGTCGGCGTCGCGCCAGATGCCCGCGTACTCGCGGACGACGGCCGGTTCACCCGCCAACCACTCGTCGTCCTCCCAGACGCGCATCGTCTCGTACATGCGGCGGCCGTAGAGCGACGTGCCGATGTGACGCTCGTGCTCGTTCCAGAACGCGTGGACGTCCTCGTCCGGCACGGACCAGTCGAACGCGCCGGTCTCGTCCTCGAGGTAGCCGTCGAGAGAGGCGTTGGCTGCGTAGATCAGCTTGCCCATGGGTGCCTCCGGCGGGATGGGACTCCAGCGTCCAGCGTGACGCTGGCGGCCGCAAGGCCCGGTTACTGCGTCGGGCTCAGCCCGTCTCCGGCGAGCAGAGCCGCTCGCTGGGCGAGGCGCCGAGACAGCCACAGCTGGAACATGAGGAATCCGAGGAACACCACAGTCGTCCACCCCGCCGGCGAGCCACTGACGGCGAGGGAGATCCCCAGCGCCGTCAGCGCCAGCCACAGGACGACGCTCGGCCACCACCACGCGCGCGTCTGTCTCCGCTGCCCCTCCGCGATCCTCAGCGCGGCGCGGCGAACGACAGGGTCCGACGGCACTGGACCCCGCCAGGCCGCGCGGATCGCCAGGTGCTCCTCGGTCGGGCTCGTTCCCTCGGTGGCCTGACGGAGCTCAGTGTCCTGGCGAGCTGAGAACCACCCCCTGAACAGCCCGAACAGGGTTCCGCCGACCACGGCCCCGACAGCGGCCACGCCGACGCGGGCACCAGCGGGCAGATCGTCGGGGGAGTTCGCGTAGCCCACGACGAACATCGGTACGCCGAAGAGCGCACCGGTGAACAACATGCGTTGCCACATGGGTGCGGTCCGGAGGAACCTGCGCATAACGACATGCTGGCAGTCCTCCGTGCGCGACGCCTCGCGGGCTGCGTCAGGGCCGGTAAGGACCTCCCGATCCGTCATGGGTCGGGGGCGCGCTCGCTCATGGCTCCATGACCGGATGGCTCAACAGCACTACACCGCGCAACAGGCCATGAGGTGGCGCCGGCTCGACGGTCCTCCATCCCCCACCCCAGAAGGGGCGCATTGGGTGACGGACCAGTACCGTGAATATTGGCCGCTACGTGCAGTCGAAGGGGACAGCTACGTGTCGTCACAGGGGACAGGGGCCCGGCAGTGGAACGCGAACGTGAGCGCGAATTGGCAGAGGCGCTGCTGGGCGACGAGCAGGCCCGCCGGGAGGTGACCGAGGCACTGCTGGAGATCACGTCCCGGACGGCGGCGAACGCTGACGGGGAGGTGGGGGTCGGGCTCAGCGTCCTGGTCGCCGGTGCGGTCGAGTCCATCGGCGCGACGACGGACCGCGCGCAGAAGATGGACTTCGGCCAGGCGACGGACGGGGAGGGCCCATGCCTGGAGGCGCTGGCCAGCGGCGACCTGGTGGGCGTGGCCGACTACGCCACGGACGAGCGTTGGCCGGGTACCAGCCAGCGCGCGGGCGAGGCCGGGATCCGCAGTTCGCTCTCGCTGCCGTTGAAGGCGCAGGAGCACATCCTCGGCGCGCTCAACGTCTATTCCAACGCCCCGAACGCGTTCAGCACCGAGGCCGCACGCAGCCTGGAGGCCTTCGCCGAGCAGGCCACGACTAGCCTGCTGCTGCTGAGCCGGATGCAGGCACAACGGGAGGACAGCGCGTACGTCACGTCCTTCGCCGGCACTGTGCAGGACAGCCTGCGCCCGGTGTTGCCCCATGTGGACGGCTTGGAGCTGACGGGCGCCTCGGTGCCCGCCTCACCGCACGCCGCGGTCGGGGGGGACTGGTTCGACGCGCTCGAGCTGCCTGGCGGAACGCTTGGGCTGGTCATCGGCGACGTCATGGGACACGACGTCGCGGCGGTGACGACGATGGCGCAGGTCCGCACGATGGTTCGCACCGCTGCATGGGCCGGTCTGGAACCGGTGGCGCTGCTGCGCCTGGTCGACCAGCTCGTCAACGCCAGCGGGATCAGCGAGACGGTCACGTTGGTCTACGCCACGTTGAACCGCGACGACGCTGGTGCTTGGCGCCTGGAGTACTGCAACGCGGGGCACCCAGCGCCGCTGCTCCGGGAGGCCGACGGGACGGTCCGCGAGCTCGACGGCGGCACCCGCGTCCTGATCGGCACGATCGGCACCGGCGCCCAGGAAGGCGCCTGGACCGGGCAGGTCGGCACCGCGCACCTCCCACCCGGGGCGGTGTTGCTGCTCTTCACCGACGGCCTGGTCGAACGCCCCGGCGTCGACATCGACGCCGCGACGGCGGCGCTGTCCAGGACCCTCGCAGCGATGGACCCCGGCGAGGACCTCGACGTGATGCGCCACCGACTGCTCGACCAGCCCAGCCCGAGCGACGACACCACCATCCTCGCGGTGCGCACGGCACCCACGCCTGAACGCCGTACCTAGTGCGCGTCGGTGGCGTCGGTCTTGCGGCCCTGCCCGGTGGCGATCGGCCAGGCCAGCACGTACTCGCCCAGCGCCGTGAACACCTCCGGGTCGGTGGCTAACCGACCACCGCCGAGCACGGTCCCGTCGCCGGCCATCACCTCGATCGTCACCGACCGCTTGTGCGGGTCCATCCCGATCACCGCACGCTGCGACTCCATCGCCGACTCCCTCGCTCGCACCAGTGGGTTGTCGAGCTGGGAGGGCACCGCTGCTTCGAGCTGAGCAAACCCCTCTTCAGCCTCTCCCGGCCCAGCGGCACCCGGGCTGCGCGGGCCATGTCGCGGACGAAGGCGCGCCGCGCGACGTGCTCACGTTCGACGCCGACGAGATGCGTTGGGTGGCAATACTCATGGTGGGACCGCAGTCCGCCGTGCTCGCATCGGCGCACGCACCGCTCGAGGACCTCTCGGGCCTGGCTGTCGGCGAGCGGCTCATCGCCAGCATCGTCCCCCTGTCGCCGCGCCGCAGACGATTTGGCCTGCGGCGCTGATCGCCCGAGACGGTCCAGCACCACCACCACCACCGACGCCGACGCGCGCTCCTGCCGCGGTGTGAGCGCGCTGCGCAAGGTCATGGAGGAGACTCCGTACATGAGCGATCGTTGGGCCGAGATCATCCGGACACCGCCAGTGGCGGCCGCGGAATGGGTGGCACTACCGGAGAACGGTTGGGGCGCGATCATCGCCTACCGTGTCGGCCCCGGGCGCACCAGGCCACACGACTTCCCCCAGGAGCGTCGGCTCGTCACGGAGGTCTGCACCGACACCGACGGAACTGCCCGCCGACGCACGTTAGCAATGACCCCCAAGGACTTCGCCGACATCGTGGAGTCGGTCAACAGCTACCTCGTCGACGTCGGCCTGCCTCCGGCACCGTTCACCTGGTGGGAGGTCGTCCCACCCGACGGGATGACCGGCGATGCGTTCTTGAAGCACCTCGAGGACGCGTCCGCCGAGCGGGTGACCGCGACGTCCGGGGTCGAGGTGGCCCGCCAGTACGCCGCCGTTCTCACCGATGAGATCGAGAGCATCTACGCCCAGGGCGACGTGCGCGCCTGAGGGCCATCCGAGTGCGATGTGCGCAGCGGGTCGCCCTCGGAGGGCGCGGCCTCAGCTCCGGCGTCGACCGAGGAGGCGGCGGACGGCGCCGACCACCGCACGTCTTCCAGGACGACGGTGACGGCAGCTCCGATGCTACGGACGGTCGCGTGCTGGGTCGACCGGTGTCGATGCGGTGGCGCACCGCCTCACGTGCCTCAGCGCTGTACCTCGCCGCCGAGAGCGATATCGGCGAGCTCCTGCGCGACCTGCGCGGGTGTGCTCTGCTCCGTCGGGACGCGCGCGACCCAGGGTGCGGCCTCCTGGTGGAGGCGGCTGGCGGCCATGGCGCTGCGGCGCAGGTGGGCGATCAGCGCGGAACCCGTCTCACGCTCGCCCAGGCGCGCTGCGACGACGTCGTCGGGAGCCGTGAGGAGGGCGGCGCGCACCTCGACCGCCCCACCGAGGGCTCGCGCCACCATGGCGTGCTCGAGGACACTCACGGTGTTGACGTAGATGACGCGCCGGTAGCCCGCAGCCTTGTAGGTGCGCCAGAGCGCACGCAGGTTGGTCTCGGTCAGCTGGCCGCCGTCGGGGTCCTCATGCGGCTTGGGGTAGGCGGCGCTCAGGTTGTCCCCGTCGACCAGGCAGTGCTCTCGCGCCTCCTGCTGCCAGAGCTCGGAGAGGGCGAACGCTGTGGAGGACTTGCCGACCCCGGAGCGGCCACCGATCAGCAGGACCTGGGTCGTCGACGAGGGAGAGGGCACCGGACCATCCAGCCAGCCCACGACGCAGGGGTCCAGCAGATTGCGGCGACTCACCCCAGGTCGATCGTCGTGTCCTCGTCCCGGTCGCAGGTCAGCACGCCGTCCAGCACCCGCAACCGCGCGGCCTGGATCACCGAGCGGCGCTGGTCGTAGCTGCGGTCGGGCGCGGCGCCGGTGCCGTCGCCGCTGGCCCCGGGGTGGGTGAAGTAGATGACGTAGGCGGTCTCGGGGTCGACGACGACGACGTCGGCGTGCAGGCCGATCGTGGCGTCCTCGGGGCGGGTGCCGGGCTGGTCGAGGATCAGCCCTTGGCGGGTCCAGCTCGTGAGGTCCGCCGACCAGAAGACGCCCTGCCCGCGCCACTCGTCGACGAGCATCCAGTAGCGCCCGCCGAGCTCGAAGACGTTCGGTCCCTCGTGCGGGCGGTGGGTCAGGACCGGGCCGACGACGGTCCACCTGTCGAGGTCGGCCGAGTCGGCGGCCCAGGTGTGGGACTCGTCGGCCTCGTCCTTGTACCAGAGGCGGTAGCCGCCGTCGGGCAGCGGGTGCAGGCAGGCGTCGATCACGTACCTGCTGCTCAGGGGGACCTCGCCGCGGTAGGTCCAGGCCTCGAGGTCGAGGCTCGTGTAGTGCCGGATGACCCGCTCGTGCCCGGCCCACTGCTCGGGCACGCCCTCGATGTGACTGACGAACATGTGGAACGTCCCGCGCTCGTGCACGATCTCGGGGGCCCAGAAGGTGTCGCGACGGCCGGGCTCGAGGTCCAGGCCCTCGACCACCCCGCGGTACTCCCAGGTGCGGCCCCGGTCGGTCGAGACCGCGACGCCCAGGTCCGAGCCGTGCACCCAGGCGACCCCGGGCTCCTCGACCCGCGCCCGGCGCTGGGTGTAGACCATCCACCACTCGTCCCCGCGGCGCACCAGCACCGGGTCGGTGCCGCCCCCGTGGACCGGGTCGACGAAGAGCGGGGCGGGGATCACGCCGTCGGGCCTGCGGTGCCTGCGGGGGACGCCACAGGACGCAGGTCGGTGACGTCGGCCCGCAGGTCGCTGCGGAACCGCGCGTCGGCGTCGAGGGAGTCATGGGTGATCGCGCGGCCGTGGGTGGCCGAGGCGTAGATCGCGGTGACCAGCTCGAGCGGGCGGCGGGCATAGGTGACCAGGTCCGGCATGGGCTCGCCGGCGACCAGGGCGTCGACGACGGCGCGCACGAGCGGCTCGTGACCGCTCGGCTCGTCCTCGGTCGGGAAGGCCCACGCGGCGGCCTGCTCCTCGCTGACCCCGCGTGCGGGGGTGATGCGCCAGGAGTCCCCGCTGTGCCCGTAGAGGTGCTCGACCTCGACGGTCGCGAGCTCGGTGTCGATGCGGACGTAGCTCGTCTCGCGCGGGGCCAGCACGCTCGAGACGGCGGTCGCGATCACCCCGTTGGCGAAGCGGATCGTCGCGGTCGAGGTGTCCTCCATCTCGATGTCCCGCGCGAGGCGCCACAGCCGTGCGTCGACCTCGGCCCAGTCGCCCAGCAGGTGGGCGAGCAGATCCATCTGGTGGATCCCGTGGCCGAGCGTCGTGCCGCCGCCCTCGCCGTCCCAGGTGCCGCGCCAGTCGACCGCGTAGTAGTCGTCCTGCCGCAGCCACAGGGTCTGGCACTGGGCGAGCAGCGGGCGGCCCAGGGCCCCGGTGTCGAGCAGGTGCTTGACGTGGGCCGCGGCGGTGCCGGTGCGTTGCTGGAAGACGATCGCGAAGGCCAGCCCGGCGGCGTCGGCGGCGGACTGCATGTCGTCGAGCTCGTCGAGGGACAGGGCCGGGGGCTTCTCGCACAGCACGTGCACGCCGGCCGCGTAGGCGTCGAGGGTCTGCTCGCGGTGCAGGTCCGGCGGGGTGCAGAGGATGACCAGGTCGAGCTCCTCGGCCGCGAGCAGCTCGGTGTGCGTCGCGTACCGGCCCCGGACCGCGTACTTGTCGGCGAAGGCCTCGCGGCGCTCGGCGCTGCGGTTGCTCACCGCGACCAGCTCGACCCGTGGGTCGGCCGCGACGGCCTGGGCGTGCAGGTGCGCGACGGCACCGGTTCCGACGATCGCGGCCTTGAGGGTCACGTGGGGCTCCTTCGCTCCAGGGAGGGGTCCGGCTCGTGCTGCTGGGTCGACGCTAGCGCGGGGAACGGCCGCCTGTAAAACGATTCAATCGGAGTGCCACGCGAGCATGGCCGACGAGTCGACCAGGGGTCAGTGAGCCCCGCCGGAGGACGCCCGCACCACGAGCTCGGGCTGGAACTGGATGCGCTGCGGCGCGGCCATGCCCGGGCCGGCGGCCTTGAGCAGCAGGTCGGCCGCCACCTCGCCGAGCTGTCGGGTGGGCTGGCGCACCGAGGTCAACGGCGTCATGAGCATCGACGCGAAGTTCACGTCGTCGTACCCGACCACGGCCATGTCCGCCGGGATCGCCAGGCCGTGCGAGCGCAGGGCCCGCATCGCCCCCAGGGCGGTCAGGTCGTTGACGCAGAACAGGGCCGACGGCGCGGTCCCCGCCGCGAGCAGCTCGGTCACCCCGGCCTCGCCCCCCTCGGCGTTGAGCGAGGAGACCGTGATCTCGACCATCGCCTCGTCGGGGTCCAGCCCCGCGGCCTCGAGGGCCCGGACCATGCCCGCGCGGCGGTCCACGCACTGGGCGATGCTCTGCGGCCCGTTGATGAAGGCGATGCGGCGGTGGCCGAGGCTCAGCAGGTGCTCGACCGCCATGGCCGCCCCCGCGACGTCGTCCACCGCGACCGAGGAGAGCTCCTCGGCGGGGGAGGTGCGGTCGAGGAGCACCACGCCCACGCCGCGGCGGGACAACTCGAGCAGCGGCTCGAGGTCGGTGCTCGCGGGGGTCACCAGCATGCCCAGCACGCCGTGCTCCTCGAAGAGCCGCAGGTAGCGAGCCTCGCGCTCAGGGTCCTCGTCGGAGCTCGCGAGCATCAGGGTGTGGTCGGCCTGGGCGAGGCGGTCCTCGATGCCCCGGGCGACCTCGGTGAAGAACGGGTTGGCGATGTCCAGCAGGATCGCGCCCACGGTCGTGATGGTCCCCGCACGCAGCTGGCGGGCCGAGCCGTTGGGCACGAAGGACAGGTGCTCGATCGCCGCGAGCACCTTGCCCCGCGTGGTGGGCGAGACGCGGTCGGGGCGGTTGAGGACGTTCGAGACCGTCCCGAGGGAGACCCCGGCCTCCTGCGCGACGTCGCTGATGCTGGCTCGCCGTGGACTGCGCTGAGGCGCGCGTCCTGCTGTCGTGACCACCGGTGTCCCTTCGCTGCGCGGACCGACGTTGACGCCCGCCGAACCGCCTCCTAGGTTCATTCTGCCTGTGAACCGATTCAACGACGACACGGCGCGCGCGGGGACCCGTGGCGCGGCAGGAGGACCCGTGGCCCGAGTCTGCTTCATCTCCCGCATCCGCCCCGACCAGATCGAGACCTACCGCGCCCGGCACGCCGAGGTGTGGCCCGAGATGCTCGACGCCCTGCACGAGACCGGCTGGCGGGACTACACCCTGCACCTGGCCCCCGACGGCCTGCTCGTCGGGGTGGTCGAGGTCGACGACTTCGACGCCGCCCGCGAGGCCATGGCCGCCCGCGAGGTCAACGCCCGGTGGCAGGCCGAGATGGCCGAGCTCTTCGGCAGCGACGGCCCGCCCGACGAGGGCTTCGTCCAGCTCGAGACCGTCTTCGACATGGACGCCCAGCGCGCCGCCCTCGGTCGCGGGTGACCGGCGGCGCCACGCCCTGATCCAGGTTCCCCACCATCGCGTTCCGCGGAGGCCCTGTGCAGACGTTCCCCTTGTCGGCCGTCCGGCTGTCCGACGGCGCCTTCCGGGACGCCCAGCAGACCGATCTGGCCTGCCTGCTGGCCCTGCGCCCGGACAGGTTGCTCGCCCCCTACCGGCGCGAGGCCGGCCTGCCACCGGTGGCTGAGTCCTACGGGAACTGGGAGAGCTCGGGCCTGGACGGGCACATCGCCGGGCACGCGCTGTCGGCGGCGGTGCTGCTCCACGCCGCGACGGGTGACGCCCGAGCGGAGGCGTTCGCCGACGAGCTCGTCGCCGGGATGGGGGAGTGCCAGGACGCGCTGGGCACCGGGTACCTCGGTGGCGTGCCCGGAGGGGTCGAGGTCTGGGAGCGCGTCCGTCAGGGGGACGTCAGCGGCGGGTCCTTCGGGCTGAACGGTGCGTGGGTCCCCTGGTACAACCTGCACAAGACCGTGGCCGGACTGATCGACGCCGCCCACCTCGCCCACCCCTCGACCGCTCGGCGCGCCCTGGAGATCGCCGTCCGCTTCGCCGACTGGTGGCTCGAGCTCGCCGCCGAGATCGACGACGCCGCCTTCCAGCAGATGCTGCGGACCGAGTTCGGTGGCATGTGCGAGTCCTTCGCCGACCTCGCGGCCCTGTGCGACCGCCCCGACTACCTCGACATGGCGCGACGGTTCGCCGACCGGTCGGTCCTGGACCCGTTGCTGGCCGGCCGCGACGAACTCGACGGGCTGCACGCGAACACCCAGATCGCCAAGGTCGTCGGGTACCAGCGCCTCGCGGAGGTGTCCGGCGACCAGGCCTGGGCACGGGCTGCCCGGTGCTTCTGGGACACCGTCGTCGGGCGCCGGACCCTGGCCTTCGGCGGGAACTCCGTCAGGGAGCACTTCCACCCCGCGGGCGACTTCTCCGGTGCGGTCACCGACCGCGAAGGGCCCGAGACGTGCAACACGGCCAACATGCTCGAGCTCACCCGGCGCCTCGTCCTCGCCTCGCCGGACCCCGGCCTCCTCGACTACTACGAGCGGGCCACCGTCAACCACATCCTGTCCGCGCAGCACCCGGACGGCGGCTTCGTCTACTTCACCCCGGCCCGACCTGGGCACTACCGCGTCTACTCCCAACCCGACGAGGGCTTCTGGTGCTGCGTCGGGACCGGGCTGGAGAGCCACGCCCGGTACGGCGAGATCATCTTCACCCACGACGACGACGCCCTGCGGGTCAACCTGCTCATCCCCGCCCGGCTCGACTGGGGGGCGCGCGGCGTGGTGGCCGAGCTCCGCACCACCTTCCCCGACCTGGGCCGTGAGGACACCGCCGAGCTCCACCTCGAGATGACCGAACCGCAGACCTTCGCGATCCACGTGCGACGCCCGTCGTGGATCACCCCCGGCGCTGATCTGGGTGTGGCCGTGAACGGTGTGCCGGTGCAGGGCGTGCTGGACCACGCGGGGGTGCGGGTCCGTCGAGAGTGGCGGGACGGTGACGTCCTCTCCTGGCGGCTGGTTGCTCACCCGTGGGTCGACCGGCTGCCTGACGGCTCGGACTGGGTCGCGCTGCGGCACGGGCCCCTCGTCCTGGCGGCGCGGGCCGGTGCGGAGGACCTGGTCGGTCTGGTCGCCGACGACAGCCGGATGGGGCACATCGCCTCAGGGCCGCTGCGCCCGCTCGCCGACGCCTCCGTCCTGGTGGCCGACACCGATGACGAGCTCGCCAGGGCTCTGCGCCCGCACGCGGAGCGGCCGCTGACCTTCGTCCTCGAGGGCGTCAGCCGGTACGCGGTGGAGCTCGAACCCCTGCACCGGCTGCACGACACCAGGTACACGATGTACTTCCCCGTGGCCGGGACCGAGCAGGGTGCCGCCGCCCGACGTCGCGCGGAGCTCGCGGCGGTGGACGAGGAGCAGCTGGCGCTCGCGGAGCGGACCGTGGACCACGTCGCGTGCGGGCAGCAGCAGCCCGAGTCCGACCACGGCTTCGAGGGCGTCGACACGTGGACGGGTGCGCAGGACGGCGTGCACTGGCGAGCGGCCCGAGGCTCGTTCGGGTACGACCTCATCGACCCCGACGGCCAGGCCGCCTTCCTCGCCGTGGCCCACCGCGGCGGGGCCGAGCCGACGTCGTGCACGATCACCGTCGAGGGCGTCGTCGTCGGGCGTATCGACCTGCCGGCCGAGGACGCCGCAGCGTGGGGCACGGCGCAGCTCGTGCTGCCGGACGCTGCCCGTCAGGCTCGACGGGACGGGCGCTACCGCGTGCGGGTCATCGCCCCCGACGGCAGCGCGACCCCCCACCTGACCGCGCTGCACCTCCTCA
>NZ_JALPKN010000320.1 GCF_023630195.1 Actinotalea sp. C106
CGCTCCGGCACGTCAGAGCGCGCCGTCGGGCGAGGGCGACGGCGGCGCACGCCGCACCCGGACCCGCCGTCGTACCCGCAGCGGCGACGGCGCCCCCCAGGGCACCTCGACCACCGACTGAGGACGCCGAGCAGCAACGAGCGCAGCCGAGCATCACGACGGGGTGGCTCGTACGGGATCTCCCGTGCGAGCCACCCCGTCTGCGTCAGCCCTCGAGGATGAAGGCCCGCACCGCGTCGGCCATGAGCTGCACGGCGATCGCGGCGAGCAGCAGTCCGGCGATCCGGGAGACCAGGATGGTCCCGCTGTCCTTGAGCACGCGGTGGATCACGTTGGCGAACCGCATCGAGAGCCACAGGCACAGGTGCACGGCGATGACGCCGACGGCGATGGCCACCCAGTCGCTCGTCGCCTCGGCCCGCTGGACGAAGACCATCGTCGCCACGATGGCCCCGGGCCCGGCCAGCAGCGGGGTACCCAGCGGCACCAGCGCGACGTTGACCCCCTTGGTCCCCGAGGGCTCGGGCTCCTCCATCTTGCCCGTCAGCAGCTCCATGGCCACGAGCAGCAGCAGCAGGCCACCCGAGGCCTGCAGGGCCGGCAGCGAGACGTGCATGTAGCTGAGCAGCTGCTGGCCGAAGAGGGCGAAGCTGACGATCACGCCGAAGGCCACCAGGATCGCCTGCCGTGCGGCGCGGCTGCGCTGCTTGCCGGTCATCGCCCCGGTGAGCCCGAGGAAGATCGGCACCGTCCCGGGCGGGTCCATGATGACGAAGAGGGTCACGAAGACCTCGGCCAGCATCCGCAGGTCGACGACGTCGTTCACGGCCGGACCACCGCGATGCGGCCGAGCTCCTCGATCCGTGCAAGCACCTCGGGGCTCGTCGTGCTCTCCCCCAGCCGGTTGGGCTTGCCCTGGCCGTGGTAGTCGCTCGAGCCCGTGACCAGCAGCCCGAGCCGGTCCGCGAGCGCGGCGAGGCGGGCGCGGTCGGCGTCGTCGTGGTCGCGGTGCCCCACCTCGACACCCAGGAGCCCGGCCTCGACCATCGCGGCCACGACGTCGTCGGGCACCACGCTGCCGCGGGCCCTCGCCCCTGGGTGCGCGAGCACCGGTACCCCGCCCGCCGCCCGCACCAGCTCGACGGCGAGCACCGCGTCGGGGGCGTGGTGGGGCACGTAGTAGGGCGAGTCCGTGGCGAGGATGCTCGCGAAGGCCGCCGAGCGGTCCGTGACGTGCCCGCGGGCCACCAGGGCGTCGGCGATGTGCGGGCGTCCGACGGTGGTGCCCTCGGCGGTCTGCGCCTCGACGTCGCCCCAGGTGAGCTCGTGGTCGACGGCGATCCTGGCCACGATGTGGCGGGCGCGCTCGAGCCGTGCGGTGCGGGTGCGTTCGCCCTCGGCGAGCAGTGCCGCGTCGGCAGGGTCGTGCAGGTAGCTGAGCAGGTGCACGCTCGTGCCCGCGGCACGACAGGAGATCTCCTCGCCGCGCACCAGGGCGACCCCGTGCTCGGGCACCGCCGCGGCGGCCTCGGCCCAGCCCGCGGTGGTGTCGTGATCGGTGAGTGCGAGGACGTCGAGCCCGGCCCGGGCAGCGGCCGCGACCACCTGGGCCGGGGTGTCCGTGCCGTCCGAGACGGTCGAGTGGGTGTGGAGGTCGATGCGCACGGGCCAAGCGTAGGGGGCGCGTGAGGTGCGACGATGGGTCCATGGCTGACCAGACCACCGACCAGCAGGCCCTCGACGAGCGGGCGACGAACCGCTCGCAGCGACCGAGCTCGGCCGCCTTCCTCGAGTTCGTCGCCGACCGCTGGGCCGAGCGTCCCGCCGTCCGCCCCGAGCCGGGCCCCGCAGCCCCCTACACCCTGGTGCGGCGCGGCCGGCTCTCGGCCCTGTTCCCCGGCGAGCGCCTCGTGGTCCCCGCCGGCCCGCTGGTCACACGGTCCAACGACACCGACTACCGGTTCCGTCCGCACTCGGCCTTCGCGCACCTGACCGGCCTGGGCACCGACCAGGAGCCCGACGCCGTGCTGGTGCTGCACCCCGTCGAGGACGGTCACGAGGCCGTCCTGTACTTCCGCCCCATGGCGGGCCGGGACAGCGAGGAGTTCTTCGCCGACGCGCGCTACGGGGAGTTCTGGGTCGGGGCCCGCCCCTCGCTCGACGACCTCGCCGCGGTCACCGGCATCCCGACCGCCCCCCTCGACGAGCTGGGTGACGCCCTGGCCAAGGACGTGGGGCCCGACGGCGTCCGGGTGCGCGTGGTGCCGGGGGCCGACGACGGCGTCGCGGCCGCGGTGGACCAGGCCCGGGCCGGCACCGACCTGGACGGTGAGGAGCTCGAGGCGGCCGACGCCGAGCTGGCCGAGGCCCTCTCCGAGCTGCGTCTGGTGAAGGACGCCTTCGAGGTCGAGCAGCTGCGCGCCGCGGTCGACGCGACCATCGCCGGGTTCGAACGGGTCGTCACGAGCCTGCCCCGCGCCGTGCGGCACCCGCGCGGCGAGCGGGTCATCGAGTCGAGCTTTGACGGGCACGCGCGCGAGGTCGGCAACACCGTGGGCTACGAGACCATCGCTGCCTCGGGGGACCACGCGACCACCCTGCACTGGATCCGCAACGACGGTCAGGTGCACGCCGGCGACCTGGTGCTGGTCGACGCCGGGGTCGAGGTCGAGTCCCTCTACACCGCGGACATCACCCGGACCTTGCCCGTGGACGGGGAGTACACCGAGGTCCAGCGCCGCATCTACACCGCAGTCCTCGACGCGGCTGACGCAGCCTTCGCCGTCGCGCGTCCCGGGTCGCGGTTCCGCGACGTGCACGCGGCCGCGATGGAGGTCATCGCGGCCCGGCTCGCCGACTGGGGGCTGCTGCCCGGCACGGCCGAGGAGTCCCTCGACCCCGAGGGCCAGTTCCACCGGCGCTGGATGGTCCACGGGACGAGCCACCACCTGGGGCTCGACGTGCACGACTGCGCGCAGGCCCGTCGCGAGATGTACCTCGACGCCGTGCTCGAGCCCGGCATGGTCTTCACCATCGAGCCCGGCCTCTACTTCAAGGCGGACGATCTCGCCGTGCCCGAGGAGTACCGGGGCATCGGGGTGCGCATCGAGGACGACGTGCTCATCACGGTCGACGGCCACGAGAACCTCTCCGCGGCCCTGCCCCGTCGACCCGACGAGGTCGAGGCCTGGATGCGGACCGTCCGCGGGCGCTGACCGACCCGTCAGGCGGGGGGTGTGGGCCCCTGCTCGGACGACCCGGTCGGCGCGGAGGACCCCGTCGGCGGCGTGGTCGGCGGGACCTGGGCCTGGGGCGGCTGGTTCTGGGACGGCTGGGCCTGGGACAAGTCGGATCGTAGC
>NZ_JALPKN010000321.1 GCF_023630195.1 Actinotalea sp. C106
CTACGACCCGACTTCCCTGCTGGGGTGACAGGTGTGAGCGCGAGCGCGACGACGACGGCGCACGCCGCGACGAGCTGCGCCGTACGCCCGGCCAGGCGCGGCCAGAGCAGACCGAGGAAGGCAGCGGCAGCCGCCGCGTCCAGGCCCCAGCGGGCAGGGTCGCCGAGGGCGTCACCCACCCGGGCGCCGACGACCGTGAACAGGTTCCAGAGGCTGAAGACCCCGACCCCGGTCCACCAGAAGCCGGCCCGGGCCAGCACCGGGTCGTCCTGCGCGACGGCGACGGCGGTCGACTCGTCGATGGTGAGGTGCGCGGCGGCCCACCGCCGTGCTCCGCGGGCGCGCAGGAGCGTGGCCATCGCTGCCCCGTAGAGGGCGTTGCGTGACCCGAGCAGCCCGGCCGTGGCGACGGCCGCGACGGGGCTGCCACCCGCGCCCACGACCCCGATGAACGCGAACTGCGACCCGCCGGTGAACATCAGCACGCTGAGGGCCATGGTCTGCGCCAGGTCGAGGCCTGCCGCGACGGCGAGGGCCCCGAACGAGACCCCGTAGACGCCCGTCGCGACCGACACCGATGCGGCCTGCCGGATGACCCGGGCCCGCGCAGCATCCCGCCCGGCGCCCTCCCGCGGCCCATCCGGCTCCGCTGCGGGAGGGGGGTGTGCGGACATGGCGCCAGTATGTCGCCGCTCGTCCCGGAGTCGAGTCGCGGCCCCCGTGCCGGACGCCCCAGCGCGCCGTGGCCGGGTCCGTCGTCGCCGCTCCGGGAGACCTACGATGACCCCATGGCGACGCGACCGGCCCTTGACGGCTCCTCCGGCTCGGTAGACCACACCGCCGACCCGGTGGCCACCCCCTCTGCCGTGGCGGTCGCCGCACCACCCACCCAGTACGAGGACCTGCTGCGCCGGGTCCTCGAGGAGGGGGTCCCCAAGGGCGACCGCACCGGCACCGGGACGCGCAGCCTCTTCGGTCACCAGATGCGGTTCGACCTGCAGCAGGGTTTCCCGCTCGTCACGACCAAGCGGGTGCACCTGCGCTCGGTGGTCCTCGAGCTGCTCTGGTTCCTGCGCGGGGACTCCAACGTCGGCTGGCTCCAGGAGCGCGGGGTCAAGATCTGGGACGAGTGGGCCGCGCCCGACGGCGAGCTCGGCCCGGTCTACGGGGTCCAGTGGCGGTCCTGGCCCACGCCGGACGGCGGCCATGTCGACCAGATCACCGAGCTGGTCGACGGGATCCGGCGTGACCCGGACTCCCGGCGCCACATCGTCTCGGCCTGGAACGTCGCCGAGATCCCGGCGATGGCCCTGGCTCCGTGCCACGCGCTGTTCCAGTTCCACGTGGCCCAGGGGAGGCTGTCCTGCCAGCTGTACCAGCGCAGCGCGGACCTCTTCCTCGGGGTGCCCTTCAACATCGCGAGCTATGCGCTGCTCACCCACATGGTCGCCCAGCAGACCGGGCTCGAGGTCGGCGACTTCGTCTGGACCGGGGGGGACTGCCACATCTACGACAACCACCTCGACCAGGTCGACGAGCAGCTCAGCCGTGAGCCCTACCCCCTGCCCACCCTGCGGCTGCGCCCTGCGTCATCGATCCTGGACTACTCCTTCGAGGACGTCGAGGTGGTCGGCTACCAGCACCACCCGGCCATCCCCGCGCCGATCGCGGTCTGAGCCCGTGACCGTCTCGCTCATCTGGGCCGAGTCGACCGACGGCTGGATCGGCGTCGACGGCGGGCTGCCCTGGCACCTGCCCGAGGACATGGCACGGTTCCGCGGTCTGACCCGGGGGCGGCCGGTGGTGATGGGGCGGAGGACCTGGGAGTCGCTGCCCGAGCGGTTCCGGCCGCTGCCCGGACGGCGCAACATGGTCCTCTCCCGGCAGACGGAGCTGGCTCTCGAGGGCGCCGAGGTCGTCGCCGAGGTCGCCGAGGTGCTGCGTCGTGCCGAGGGCGAGGACCTCTGGGTCATCGGGGGTGCCGAGGTCTACGCGGCCTTCCTCCCGTCCGCGGACCGGCTCGAGGTCACCCAGGTCGACCTCGCCGTCGAGGGCGACACCCGCGCCCCCGCCCGTGGTCCCGGGTGGGTCGAGGCGAGACGCGAGCCCCTCGAGGGCTGGGCCGTCTCGAGCACAGGGCTCCGGCACCGGTTCGTGACCCTCGTGCGCGAGCCGCCCGGCCCGTGACCACGGGGCGCGCACCGCAGCCGTCGGGCGTTAGTTTGTCGCCATGAGTCTCACGTCGTCCCGCCCCTTCGGGGCGCTCCTCACCGCGATGGTCACGCCGATGCGGGCTGACGGGACGGTGGACATCGAGGCCGGCGCACGGCTGGCGACCCACCTGGTGGACCACGGGCACGACGGCCTGGTGCTCAACGGCACCACGGGAGAGGCCCCGACGACCCACGCCCCCGAGAAGGCAGAGCTCATCCGCGCGGTCGTCGAGGCCGTGGGCGACCGGGCCGTGGTCGTGGCCGGTGCGGGGTCGAACGACACCGCTCACGCGGTCCGGATGGCCGAGCAGGCCGCCGAGGTCGGCGCTCACGGTCTTCTCGTCGTCACGCCGTACTACTCGCGCCCCTCCCAGGAGGGGGTCTACTGCCACACCGTCGCGGTGGCTGACGCGACAGACCTGCCCGTGATGCTCTACGACGTGCCCGGGCGCACCGTGGTCCGCTACGAGCCCGCGACCCTCGACCGGCTCGCGGCTCACCCGCGCATCGTGGCAGTCAAGGACGCGACCGGTGACGTGCAGAGCGCCCTGCGCTCGATCGACCGGACCGGTCTCGCCTGGTACTCGGGGGACGACGGGATGCTGCTGCCCTTCCTCTCGGTGGGGGCGGTGGGCATCGTGAGCATGGCCGGGCACCTCCTCGGGGACGAGCTCGCCTCGGTCCTGCGCGCCTGGGACCGTGGTGAGGTCAGCCTGGCGCGGCGGGAGTTCGCCACCCTGCTGCCGACGATCGACCTCATCTGCGGCAGCGGCAACGGGGCGCTGCGCTCCAAGCTCGCCCTCGCCCTCCTCGGCCTGATCCCCGGGGCAACGATGCGCCTGCCCCAGGTCCCCGCGGACGAGGACGAGGTCGCCGCGGTCCGAGCAGCCCTCGTCACCGCCGGGCACCTCGTCTCCGCGGAGGCCTGACCCGGGGGCCGACGACACGGCCCTGCCGAGGAGCAGCCTCCCCGGAGCCTGAGGCCTGCCCCGGTACCGTGGGGAGCATGGCGACCCGTACGTCCGCACCCCGTGGTGCCTCCGGTCGCGCCTCGTCGGCGCGGTCAGGGGGTGCAGCTCGCCCGAGCCCGCGCGGCTCCGGGTCCGGGGGGCGCTCCGGCGGACGGGCGGCA
>NZ_JALPKN010000322.1 GCF_023630195.1 Actinotalea sp. C106
GGCGGTCCCGCGGGAGCCACCGGCCTCGGCCACGGCGGCCCGGACGGCGTCGCGCACGGCCGAGCTGACGGCCCGCTGCGTCTGGGCGGCGAGGCGGCGCTGCAGGGCCAGGAGGGTGGTGCCCTCGTCGACCATCGATGTCGAGGAGCCGCGGGCCTCGGTCACGCGGAAGGTCATGCGCAGGTGGGCGGGGAGGCGCTCGTCGTCCCAGGCGTCCTCGGGGACCTCGACGTCGCGCAGGGCGCGGACCGCCTGGGTGAAGGCCTCGCGGAAGCTGGGCGCCATGTCCGCCGCACGCACCACGTCGGACCAGGTGGGCATGTGCTGGGCGATCCAGGCGGTGACCTCGCGGGCGACGTCGGGGGCGGGGACCAGCTGCACGCGCACGGGCTTGGGCAGGGAGCGGATGGTCGCGGTGACGAGCTCCTCGCGCAGGCCGGGCACCAACCAGTCGAAGCCCTCGGGGCGCACCCGGTTGAGCACGCCGACGGGGATGTGGACGGTCACGCCGTCGGCCTCGGTGCCGGGCTGGAACTGGTAGGTCAGCGGCAGCTCGAGGTCGCCCTGAGGCCAGGTGCTGGGGAACTGGTGCGGGTCGGCCGCGGCGGCGTGGGCCTCGTCGTCGGCCACGAGCATGCCCAGGGTGAAGGTCAGCAGGTCGGGCTCGTGGCGCCGGGCGGTCTTCCACCAGGTGTCGAAGTGGCGGGCGGAGACGACGTCGGCGGGGACCCGCTCGTCGTAGAAGGCGAACAGGACGTCGTCGTCGACCACCAGGCCGCGGCGCCGGGTGCGGTGCTCGAGCTGCTCGGCCTCGTCGAGCAAGGCCCGGTTGTCGTGGAAGAAGGCGTGGTGGGTGGTCCACTCGCCCTGCACCAGGGCGTGGCGGATGAACAGCTCGCGGGCGTGCTCGGCGTCGACCTTCGCGTACAGCACGCGGCGCTGCGCGACGATCGGCACCCCGTAGAGCAGGACCTTCTCCGAGGCCATGGCCGCGCCCTGCTTGGTGGACCAGGCGGGCTCGGAGTAGGTGCGCTTGACCAGGTGCCCGGCGAGCTCCTCGGCCCACTCGGGCTGGATGCGCGCGGCGTCCCGGCCCCACAGCCGCGAGGTCTCGACCAGCTCCCCGGCCATGATCCAGGCGGGGGGCTTCTTGGACAGCGGCGAGCCGGGGAAGATCGCGAACCGGGCGCCGCGGGCCCCGAGGTACTCGTTGCGGGACTGCTTGCGCGCGGGCTTGCCGCCCTTGGCCTGCGGCGCCCCGCCCCGCGCCCCGACGCGGACCTCGGTGACCTCCTGCATCCCGATCTGGCTCAGCAGCCCCGCGAGCAGCGACTGGTGGATCCGGTCCGCATCCCACGCCAACCTCAAGCTCGTGTCGGAACCCTGAATACCTGGAGCACCCTGTGCTTCTGACACGAGGTTGGAGGTGCGGGCCGGGGGCCGCAGGGTGATGCCGAGCGGCTTGGCCATCTCCTTGAGCTGGGTGACGACGTCCTGCCACTCGCGCAGGCGCAGGTAGTTCAGGTACTCGGCCTTGCACAGGCGCCGGAACGCACTGCCGGACAGCTCACGCTGCTGCTCGCGGACGTAGTTCCACAGGTTGAGGTAGGTGAGGAAGTCCGACGTCGGGTCGGCGAACCTCGCGTGGGACTGGTCGGCCTGGGCGCGCAGCTCGGCCGGGCGCTCGCGCGGGTCCTGGATCGACAGGGCCGCCGCGATGATCATGACCTCGCGGGCGACGTCCCGCCGTCCGCCCTCGACGATCATCCGCGCCAGCCGCGGGTCCATCGGCAGCAGGGCCAGCGCCCGCCCGACCTCGGTCAACCTCGTGTCAGGCCCGGATCTCGTGTCAGAACCTGAGGTGGCCCCAGGTATCCCAGCGTCTGACACGAGAGTTGCCGGGCGGGGGCGGGTCTCGAGGGCGCCGAGCTCGGTGAGGAGCTGCACCCCGTCGCGCACGGCCCGGGTGTCGGGGGGCTCGACGAAGGGGAACTTCGCGACGTCGTCGGGGCTGCCCGCGACGCCCACCGCGACCATCTGCAGGATCACCGAGGCCAGCGAGGTGCGCAGGATCTCGGGTTCGGTGAACTCGGGCCGCGAGCCGAAGTCCTCCTCGGAGTACAGCCGGATCGCGATCCCGTCGGCCACGCGCCCGCAGCGGCCCGAGCGCTGGTTGGCGCTGGCCTGGCTGATCGGCTCGATGGGCAGCCGCTGCACCTTGGTGGCCTTGGAGAACCGCGAGATGCGCGCGGTCCCGGGGTCGACGACGTAGCGCACCCCGGGCACGGTCAGCGAGGTCTCGGCGACGTTGGTCGCGAGCACCACCCGCCGGGTCGAGTGCGCCTCGAACACCCGGTGCTGCTCGGCCGAGGACAACCGCGAGTACAGCGGCACGATCTCGACCGACCGCGGTGACACGGCCCGACCCGAACCCACGGCCCGCTCGCCCAGGTGCCCCCGCAGCGCGTCCTCGGCGTCACGGATCTCCCGCTCCCCGGAGAGGAACACGAGCACGTCCCCCGGGCCCTCGACGGACAGCTCGTCGACGGCCTCGCAGATCGCCGTCATGAGGTCCCGCTCCTCGCCCTTGGCCTTGGCCGGGGCGTCGGGGTCGACGTCAGGGGAGAGCGGGCGGTAGCGGATCTCGACGGGGAAGGTGCGGCCGGTGACCTCGACCACGGGGGCCGGCACGCCGTCGGGGTGCTCGGCGGTGGGCGGGCCGGCGAAGTGCCGGGCGAAGCGCTCGGAGTCGATGGTCGCCGAGGTGATGACGACCTTGAGGTCAGGGCGCTTGGGCAGCAGCTGGGTGAGGTAGCCGAGCATGAAGTCGATGTTGAGGGACCGCTCGTGGGCCTCGTCGATGATCAGCGTGTCGTAGGCCCACAGCTCGGGGTCGCGCTGGATCTGCGCGAGGAGGATGCCGTCGGTCATGACCTTGACGAGCGTGTCCTCCGAGGACTGGTCGGTGAACCGCACCTGGTAACCGACCACGGACCCCAGGGCCCCGGAGCCGCCGGTGATCTCCTCGCTGATGCGCTCGGCGACCGTGCGCGCGGCGATCCGGCGTGGCTGGGTGTGGCCGATCTGCCCGTCGCGGCCCCGGCCCAGGTCGAGCAGGATCTTGGGCAGCTGGGTCGTCTTCCCCGAACCTGTCTCGCCCGCGACGATGACGACCTGGTGGTCGCGGATCGCGTCGGCGATCTCCTCGCGCCGCGCCGAGACGGGCAGCTGCTCGGGGTACGTGATCGGCGGCAGGTCGACGGCGTGACGTGCCTCGGCCCGGCGGGCGCGACGCTCGGCCTCACGGCGGGGGTCGGGGGCGCGGTGGCCCCGCT
>NZ_JALPKN010000323.1 GCF_023630195.1 Actinotalea sp. C106
TCGGGGCGGCGGACCGCCCGCCCGCCGGGGCCCCAGCTGCCGCCCCGGCGGCAGGTTCCGCTCCCGCCCCGTCCGGCTCGCCCGCGGCAGGGGTCCCCGGCGCAGTGGGCTCGGCGACCTTCACCTCGAGGTTGTGCAGGTAGGTGACCGACTCCTCCTTGATGGCCTCGGTCATCGCACCGAACAGCTGGAAGCCCTCGCGCTGGTACTCGACCAGCGGGTCGCGCTGGGCCATCGCCCGCAGGCCGATGCCGTCCTTGAGGTAGTCCATCTCGTAGAGGTGCTCGCGCCACTTGCGGTCGAGCACCGACAGGACGACGCGCCGCTCGAGGTTGCGCATGTTGTCCTCACCGATGAGGTCCTCACGCGACTGGTAGGCGTGCCGGGCGTCGGACAGGACCTCCTCGAGCAGCACCTCCCGCGTGAGCTTCGCCTGGTCGCCGACCTCGGTCACGACCTCCTCGACGGTGATCGAGACGGGGTACACGGCCCTGAGGGCCGTCCACAGCGCGTCGAGGTCCCACAGCTCGGGGCTGCCCTCACCGGTGGCCCCGTCGACATAGGCGGTCAGGACGTCGTCCTGGAAGTGCTGGATCTGCTCGCGCAGGTCCTCACCCTCCAGGACGCGGCGCCGCTCGTCGTAGATCACGGTGCGCTGGCGCGAGAGCACGTCGTCGTACTTGAGGACGTTCTTGCGGATCTCGAAGTTGCGGCCCTCGACCTGCGACTGCGCGCTCTGGATGCCCCGGGTCACCATCTTGGACTCGAGGGGCATGTCGTCCGGGAAGCCGGCGCGGTTCATCATGGTCTCGGCGAGGCCCGAGTTGAACAGGCGCATGAGATCGTCGGCCATCGACAGGTAGAAACGGGACTCGCCCGGGTCACCCTGGCGGCCGGATCGACCGCGCAGCTGGTTGTCGATCCGTCGCGACTCGTGGCGCTCGGTGCCGAGCACGTAGAGCCCGCCGAGCTCGACGACCTCCTCGTGCTCGGCGGCGACGGCCTTGGTGGCCGACTCGAGAGCCGCGGGCCACGCGGCCTCGTACTCCTCGGGCTGCTCAGCCGGGTCCAGGCCCTGGCTCGCGAGGGAGTCGACCGCCATGAACTCGGCGTTGCCGCCCAGCATGATGTCGGTACCACGGCCGGCCATGTTGGTCGCGACCGTCACGGCCCCCTTCCGGCCGGCCTGGGCCACGATCGAGGCCTCACGCGCGTGCTGCTTGGCGTTGAGGACCTCGTGCGGGACGCCCTGCTTGCGGAGCAAGCCAGAGAGCAGCTCGCTCTTCTCGACGCTCGTGGTGCCCACCAGGACGGGCTGGCCGGCGGCGTGCCGCTCGACGATGTCCGCGACCACTGCGGCGAACTTGCCCTCCTCGTTCTTGTAGACGAGGTCGGGCTGGTCGATGCGCTGCATGTCCCGGTTGGTCTGGATCGGGACGACGCCGAGGGAGTACGTGCTCTGGAACTCGGCAGCCTCGGTCTGAGCCGTACCGGTCATGCCCGCGAGCTTGTCGTACAGCCGGAAGTAGTTCTGCAGGGTGATCGTGGCCAGGGTCTGGTTCTCGGCCTTGATGGCCACCCCCTCCTTGGCCTCGATCGCCTGGTGCATGCCCTCGTTGTAGCGGCGACCGGGAAGCATGCGGCCGGTGTGCTCGTCGACGATGAGGACCTCGCCCTTCATGACGACGTAGTCCTTGTCGCGCTTGAAGAGCTCCTTGGCCTTGATCGCGTTGTTCAGGAAGCCGATGAGCGGTGTGTTGAGGGACTCGTAGAGGTTCTCGATGCCGAGGTGGTCCTCGACCTTGGCGATGCCCGGCTCGAGCACCCCGACGGTGCGCTTCTTCTCGTCGACCTCGTAGTCGACGTCGACCGTGAGCCGGCGGACGACCTTCGCGAACTCCCCGTACCACTTGTTCGAGTCCCCCGCGGCGGGCCCCGAGATGATGAGCGGGGTCCGCGCCTCGTCGATGAGGATCGAGTCGACCTCGTCGACGATGGCGAAGTGGTGGCCGCGCTGGACGAGCTCCTCGGGCTTCCACGCCATGTTGTCGCGCAGGTAGTCGAAGCCGAACTCGTTGTTCGTGCCGTAGGTGATGTCCGCGGCGTACTGGGCGCGGCGCTCGTCGGGCTTCTGCCCCGAGACGATGCACCCGGTCGTGAGCCCGAGGACCCGGAAGACGCGCCCCATGAGGTCGCTCTGGTAGCGGGCGAGGTAGTCGTTGACCGTGATGACGTGCACGCCCTCGCCGCTCAGGGCGTTGAGGTAGGCCGGGGCCGTCGCGACGAGGGTCTTGCCCTCACCGGTCTTCATCTCGGCGATGTTGCCCAGGTGCAGGGCCGCCCCGCCCATGAGCTGGACGTCGAAGTGGCGGTGCCCGAGGGTGCGCCGGGCAGCCTCACGCACGGCGGCGAAGGCCTCGGGCAGCAGGTCGTCGGTGGTCTCGCCGTCGGCCAGGCGGGCGCGGAACCGGTCGGTCTCCTCGCGCAGCTCGGCGTCGCTCAAGGAGATGAAGCTGTCCTCGAGGGCGTTGACCTGGTGGGCCAGACCGCCGAGCTTCTTGACGATCCGGCCCTCGCCGATGCGCAGGACCTTGTCGAGGATCGAGGGCACGAATTGCTCCAGACTCGTCAGCTACCCGCGCCGGACGGCGGCGGGTCGGGCCGGGTGGGCGCGCCGGTGCGGCGCGAGCTCAGCACAGACCGACGACCATCGTAGGCGAGTCGGCCACCCAGAGGTGCTCGCGGACGCACCGTGATCACGGCGAGTCCCAGGACGAGGCCTCCGAGGACTCCCACGGGCCCGAGCCGCTCCCCCAGGAGCACAGCAGCGATCACGGCCGCCGTCACGGGCTCGAGGAGCGCCGCGAGGCTCGCGGTCGTCGCAGGGACGGTGCGCAGGCCGCTGAAGTAGGCCGCGTAGGCGAGGGCGGTGGGCACCAGACCGAGGAAGAGCACGAGGAGCACCACGCTCCCCCACCCCCCACCTACGCCACCCGTCTCCCCCGCGACCTCGACCCCGGAGGCCGCACCCAGCATCCCGAGCAGGGCAGCGGGGACCAGCAGCACCCCGCCGACCGTGAAGGACGCGCCCGTCATCGCGAGCGGGCCCAGCCCGGGCACACCACGCCGGTTGACCAGGGTCATCAGGGCGAAGCAGGTGGCCGCGCCGAGGGCGAGCGCCAGGCCCGCCCCCGACGCACTCCCCGAGGGCCCTCCGAGACCGGTCAGCAGGCCCAGCCCGAGCAGGGCGAGCGCCAGGGCGAGCAGGACCCGCGCCGAGGGCGGCCGTCGGCGCCGGACGGCCGTCGCGAGGGCGACGAGCA
>NZ_JALPKN010000324.1 GCF_023630195.1 Actinotalea sp. C106
CGCCCGTCCCGGGCCGGCGCGAGCGGGAGCCGCCCTCCGGTCACGGTGCGCGGTCCAGGCACCGGCCGGACGACCACGAAGGCCCCGAGCAGGCCCGCGATCACCCGCACCCACAGGAGCAGGGCCGCCGGGCCGCGCACCTCGAGGACGGTGAGGGGCCCGGCGGTCGGAGCCGTCGTGACTCGTGTCTCGATCTGATCTTGCACATGCGGACCATAACGGGCTAATCGGACATCCGGCTATGACCTTGGTCACAGACGGACGGGGCTACCTCAGTCGACGACGACCGAGGCCCGCAGCCGGCCGGCCGTCTGCGCCAGCTCACGAGCCGCCGCACGGATGTCGTCGATCTCCCCGGTGGTCCGCCGCGTCGACTCCCCCACGCCCTCGAGGGTCAGGCTGATCGCCCGTCCGCCGTCGGCCACCTGAGCGATGCTCTGGGCCATCGCCGAGGTGGTCGCCGTCTGCTCCTCGACAGCCCCCGCGATGGTGGCCTGGTAGTCGTTGATCCGGCCGACGATCTCGCTGATCAGCGCGATCTCCTCGGCCGAGCGCAGCACCGCGGCCTGGATCGACTCGACCTGCGAGGAGATGTCCCCCGTGGCCCGGGCCGTCTCCTGGGCGAGGTCCTTGACCTCCCCGGCCACGACCGCGAAGCCCTTGCCTGCGTCCCCGGCCCGAGCAGCCTCGATCGTGGCGTTGAGGGCCAGCAGGTTGGTCTGCTCGGCGATCGAGGTGATGACCTTGACGACGCTGCCGATCTCGGCCGAGGACTCCCCCAGCGCCCCGACCGTGCGGTTCGTGGCCTCGGCCGCAGCCACGGCCTCGGCGGCGATCTTCGCCACCGCGTTGGCGTTCTGGGCGATCTCCCCGATCGAGGCCCCCATCTGGTGGGTGCCCGCCGCGACGGTGTCGATGCCGATGCTGACCTCGGCGGCCGTCCCCGCGACCGAGGTCGTCTGCTCGGAGGTCCCGTGCGCGGCGGCGGCGATCTGGTCACTGCTCTCGACCAGCCGCGTGGCCGACCGGTCCAGCTCGGCCACCGCGCTCGAGACGTCGGCCGCGACGGCCGCCGAGCGGTCCAGCGTCCCGTTGAGGGCCCCCGCGAGGCGCTCGAGCTCGGTACGGCCCGCTCCCTCGGGGAGGCGGGTCGCGACGTCGCCGCTCATGAGCAGGTCGGTCGCCTGGCCCAGGGGCCGCACGATGCTCCGGCCGACCACGTAGCTCAGGCCTCCGACGAGGACCAGGATGCCCAGGCCGCTGAGCGCCACCTGGAGCACGTCCCCCATGGCCACGCCGACGACGTCGTCCACGTAGATGCCCGAGCCGATCACCCAGCCCCAGGGCTCGTAGCCCGTGACGTAGGAGATCTTGGGCTGCGGCGCGTCGACGCCCGGCTTGGGCCACTGGTAGGGCACGAAGCCTGCGCCCTCCGTCTCGACGACCTCGACGAACTCCACGAAGAGGAGCGTGCCGTCGGGGTCGGCGTTGGTGGACAGGTCCTCCCCATCGAGCTCGGGCTTGATCGGGTGCATGACCATGGTCGGGCCCATGTCGTTGATCCAGAAGTACTCCTCGCCCGAGTACCGCATGCCGTTGACCGCGGCCATCGCGGCCTGCTGGGCCTGCTCCCGGGTCATGCGGCCGGCCTGCTCCTCGGCGCCGAAGTACGTGATCACGCCCAGCGCGGTCTCGACCACCTGCCGGGTCGCGTCCTGCCGCTCGGCCATGATCCGGTCGTAGACCTGCGTCGAGGCGATCACGACCAGTCCGACGAGCCCGACGGCGAAGACCACGACGATCGCGACCAGTCGGTGGGTGATGGAGAAGGACGAGATGCGGCGCATGCGGACTCCGGGGGGTGAGTACGGGACGAAGGTCCTGTACGCCTTCGTCGCAGGCCACTTCGGCCACGGGCCGCCGCTGCTGAGAGGTCGGTAGGGATGATCTTCATGCCCGCCGCCCTACTGGCCCCGCTGGCTCCGCCCCCCGGTCAGAGCAGACGACGCGCCGCGGCCCACCGCGTCAGCTCGTGCCTCGAGGAGAGCTGGAGCTTGCGGAGCACGGCCGAGACGTGGGTCTCGACCGTCTTGATCGAGATGAACAGCTCCCCCGCGACCTCGCGGTAGCTGTACCCCCGCGCGATGAGCCGCATGACCTCACGCTCGCGGGCCGAGAGACGATCGAGCTCGTCGTCCCCCGTGGCGACGTCCCCGGCCGCCGCACCGAAGGCGTCGAGCACGAAGCCCGCGAGACGTGGGGAGAACACCGCGTCCCCTCCCGCGACCCGCCGGACCGCGTCGGACAGGTCGGGCCCGGTGATCGCCTTGGTCACGTAGCCACGAGCCCCCGCTCGAATCACGGCGACGACGTCCTCGGCCGAGTCGGAGACCGACAGCGCGAGGAAGCGCGTCGTGGTCAGGAGGTCGGCGCAGGCCGTGATGACCTCGGCCCCGCCACCGCCGGACCCCCCGGGCAGGTGGACGTCCAGGACGACGACGGGCGGCTGCAGGGCACGGACCAGGGTGATCGCGGCATCCACGTCGTCGGCCTCACCCAGGACGTCGATCGAGTCGTCGAGGGAGGCTCGCACCCCCGCCCGGAACATGAGGTGGTCGTCGACCAGGACGACGTCCACGCGGTCCTCGCTCATCGTTGCTCTCCCTCGTCCAGGTCGGTCGGCAGGCACAGGTGCACCTCGGTGCCCCGGTCCGGCCGACTGGTCACGCTGGCCGTCCCGCCACGACGGCGGACCCGACCGATGATCGACTCACGGACCCCGAACCTGTCGACCGGGACGTCGGCCAGGTCGAAGCCGTCCCCATGGTCCCGCACGAAGACCTCGACCTGCCCGTCCCCCACCTCGAGGTAGAGGGAGACAGGGGGACGCCCGTGCACGACGGCGTTGATCAGGGCCTCACGGGTGGCCTGGAGCAGGGCGGCGGTACCCGCGTCCGGGACGAGGTCGCCGACGACGACGGTCTCGACCGGCACGGCCCGGGAGTCCTCGACCTCGCCGACGAGCTCGCGCAGCTCGGCCGCGAGCGAGGTGCCCGGCACCGTCCGGTCGTCGTAGAGCCAGGAGCGCAGCTCACGCTCCTGGGCGCGGGCCAGCCGGGCGACGTCGTCAGGGTCGGTCGCGCGGGCCCGGATCAGGGCGAGTGTCTGCAGCACCGAGTCGTGCAGGTGGGCGGCGATGTCCGCCCGCTCGGACTCGCGGGCGCGGGCAGCCCGCTCGGCGCCCAGCTCCCTGACCAGGCGCAACCACCACGGCGCCAGTACGAGGGCCGCCCCAAG
>NZ_JALPKN010000325.1 GCF_023630195.1 Actinotalea sp. C106
CGCCGTCGGCGCCCGCCACGGCCTGCGCGGCCAGCTCGGCGAGGCGCTCCTCCGCCGGGCCGGCCGGGCCCGCCTCGGGCAGCACGCCGCCGTAGTACTTGCCGACCATCGCTGCGACCCGTGAGGCCAGGTTCCCCAGCCCGTTGGCGAGCTCGGCCGTGTACCGGGCGTGCAGGTCCTCCCAGGAGAAGGAGCCGTCCTGGCCGAACGCGATCGCCCGCAGGAAGTAGTAGCGGAAGGCGTCCGAGCCGAAGGTGTCGATGATCTGCGCGGGGGCGATCCCGGTGAGCTTGGACTTGCTCATCTTCTCGCCGCCCACCAGCAGCCAGCCGTGCGCGAAGACCTGCTTCGGCAGCGGCAGGTCCGCGGCCATGAGCATGGCCGGCCAGATCGCGGCGTGGAACCGCAGGATGTCCTTGCCCACGAGGTGCACGTCGGCGGGCCACACCGTCTCGAAGAGGGCCTGGTCCGCGGCGTCCTGCGACCCGTAGCCCACGGCCGTCGCGTAGTTGAGCAGGGCGTCGATCCACACGTAGAGGACGTGCTCGGAGTCCCACGGGATGGGGATGCCCCAGTCGAAGGTCGACCGCGAGATCGACAGGTCCTGCAGGCCACGGCGGACGAAGGCGATGACCTCGTTGCGCGCCGACTCGGGCTGGACGAAGGTCGGGTTGGCCTCGTAGAGCTCGAGCAGGCGCTCCGCGTAGGCGCTCATCCGGAAGAAGTAGTTGTTCTCGGCCAGCATCTCGACCGGTCGGCCGTGGATCGGGCAGAGCTGCTGGCCCTCGAGCTCGCCCGTCCCGGCGACGAGGTCCCCGGGGAGCTTGTACTCCTCACAACCCACGCAGTAGGGCCCCTCGTAGGAGCCCTGGTAGACCTCGCCGCGCTCGTGCAGGGTGGCCCAGAAGCGCTGGACCCGCTCCTTGTGCCGCGGCTCCGTGGTCCGGATGAAGTCGTCGTTGGAGACGTCGAGGGTCTCCAGGACGGGCTTCCAGGCGGTGTCGACCAGCCGGTCCACCCACTCCTGGGGCCCGACGCCGTGCGCCTCGGCCGTGCGCAGCACCTTCTGGCCGTGCTCGTCGGTGCCCGTGAGGAACCGGACGGGCTCCTGCCGCTGCCGGTGCCACCGCGCGAGGACGTCCGCGGCGACCGTCGTGTACGCGTGCCCGATGTGGGGGGCGTCGTTGACGTAGTAGATCGGGGTGGTGACGTAGAACGTCTGACAGTCGGCGGGCATGCCCGCCATCGTAGGCGTGCGCGAGCCCTGTCCGTGCCTAGGGTGGAGGCATGAGCACCGACACCACACAGCCCCGCGCCCTGCTGGTCGTCGACGTCCAGCCGACCTTCTGCGAGGGGGGTGCGCTCGGGGTCGACGGCGGCGACGCCGTCGCCGAGCGGGTCGCCGCCTTCGCCGCGGACCACCGCGACGGCTACGCCCTGGTGGTCACCACCCAGGACTGGCACATCGCGCCCGGCGCGCACTTCAGCGACGAGCCCGACTTCGTCGACAGCTGGCCGCCGCACGGGCTCGCCGAGTCCGCGGAGGCCCAGCTGCACCCTGCCCTCGCCGGGCTCCTCGCCGACGTGAGCATCAAGAAGGGGCAGTACGACGCCGGCTACTCGGGCTTCGACGGCCGCGACGCGGCCGGGCGCGAGCTCGGCGCGGTGCTCGACGACGCCGGCGTGCACGCCGTGGACGTCGTCGGCATCGCCGAGTCCCACTGCGTGCGTGCGACGGCCCTGGACGCCGTGCGCCACGGCTACGTGACCCGTGTCCTGACCGACCTCACCGTGCCGGTGACCCCCGAGCTGGGCGCCGCTGCACGGGCCGAGATGCAGACCGCGGGGGTCGAGCTGCTGCCCTCGGCCGAGGCCGTGCGCGACTGACGACAGCCGTCCGGCCCCCACGAGGTGTCGGGCCAGGGTCAGGGCGGCGTCAGCCGCACGAGCCGGTCGTCCCCGGCGCGCGCGTCTCCCCGCCCGTCCGTGTTGTTGGTGAGCACCCACAGGGCGCCGTCGGGCCCGGCCACGACCTCGCGCAGCCGACCGAGCTCGCCCTCGAGGGTGGCCACCGGCTCGAGGGTGGGGGCGTCGAGGTCGACCGTCCACAGCCGCGCGCCCCGCAGCGCGGCCAGGTGGACGGTGGACCCCGTGACCGCGATGCCGCTCGGTGAGGCCTCGGAGGTGGGCCACGTGACGAGCGGGTCGGTGAACCCCGGCCCGCCCCCGCTGCCCTCGACCTCGGGCCAGCCGTAGTTCGCGCCGGCCTCGATCAGGTTGAGCTCGTCGACGTCGCTCTGGCCGAACTCGCTCGCGAGCATGCGGCCGTCCTCGTGCCACGCGATCCCCTGGACGTTGCGGTGCCCGCGGCTCCACACGGGGCTGCCGGGGTCGGGGTTGCCCGGTGCGGGGTCCCCGTCGGCCGTGACCCGCAGGATCGCCCCCGCGAGGGAGTCAGGCTGCTGGGCGGTGCCGGGCTCGGCGGCGTCACCGGTCGTGACGTAGAGGTGACCGTCGGGGCCGAAGGCCAACCGGCCGCCGTTGTGGGTGCTGGCCGCCGGGATGCCGTCGAGCACCACCTCGAGCGGCCCCAGCCGGGGGCTCGCGGGGTCGCTGAGGTCGAGGGTGCCG
Source organism: Actinotalea sp. C106 (assembly GCF_023630195.1). Taxonomy (GTDB): domain Bacteria; phylum Actinomycetota; class Actinomycetes; order Actinomycetales; family Cellulomonadaceae; genus Actinotalea. The sequence goes on from NZ_JALPKN010000325.1 coordinate 2,632, forward strand.
CGCACCACCTCGTTGCCGGTCGCCGTGGTCCGGTAGAGCAGCACCGGGGGCGTCGTGCCGTCCTGCGTGCCGACGTCGGGCGGGACGGCGACCCCCAGCAGGCCACCCTCGCCGTCCGTGAGCGTGCCCTCGACGAGCTCCTCGGCGCCGGGTCCGACGAGGTGAGCCGGCCCTGTCTCGGTCACGAGGAGCACCCGGGCGGCGTCCCGCTCGGTCAGGAGCAGCGCACCCCCCGGGAGGAACGCCAGCCCCCACGGGGCGTCGAGGCCCGTCAGGACGTCCTGCGGCCGGTCGGTCGCCGCGGGGAGCGTCGGCCCTGCCGGGATCGCGGGACCGGCGTCGTCGGCCGTGGGGCCCACCAGGCTCGGACCCGTGGACCCCTCGGGGGTCGGTGCGCCGCAGCCTGCGGTCAGGGCGAGGCCCAGGGCGACGGCGACTCCTGCACGAGGTCCTCGCACGCGTGGCTCCTGCCGCTCGGGTGCTGGGTCTGCTCCAGTCTGGGGCGCCGGGCCGGTGGGCGCCCGTTCAGCGTCCCCGCGCCGCGATCGCCGCCGCGTAGAGCTCGCGCTTGGGCGTGCCGGCCGCGAGGGCGACCTCGGCGACGGCCTCCTTGAGCCGCTCGCCGCCGTCGGCCCGGGAGAGCACCT
>NZ_JALPKN010000326.1 GCF_023630195.1 Actinotalea sp. C106
GGGCCACCGGGCCCGGGTGCCGCGTCGTCCTCGGGGCCGGGGGGCGTCGTCGGGGCCTCCGGGCGCGTCCGCGGACCGCCGCTGGGCGGGGCGTACGGGTTGCTCACGGGTGCTCCTCGGCGTGGTCGGGCTGGACCCCAGTGTCCCACCCACGGCTACGAGCGCGCACCGGCGGATAGGGTCGGCCCGTGCCCAGCTCTCCCGACTCCCCGGTCGTGCCCTCGCAGGACCGCGTCGTCGTCCTCGTCTCGGGCGGTGGCTCCAACCTGGCTGCCCTGCTCGAGGCCCATCGGGACCCGGGCTACGGGGCGCGTGTGGTCGGCGTGGTGAGCGACCGGGTCGATGCCGGCGGGCTCGAGATCGCCCGCGCGGCCGGGATCCCCACCGCGGTCGTGTCGCCGAAGGACTTCGACGACCGCCCCTCCTGGGACCGGGGGATGGCCGAGGCGGTCGCGGTCTTCGACCCGGGTCTGGTCGTGAGCGCGGGGTTCATGCGCATCCTCGGGGCCCCGGTCCTGGACCGCTTCGAGCGGGTGATCAACACCCACCCTGCGCTGCTGCCCGCCTTCCCGGGGGCCCACGGGGTGCGTGACGCCCTCGCCTACGGGGTCACGGTCACCGGCTGCACGGTCCACCTGGTCGACGCCGGGGTCGACACCGGCCCGATCATCGCCCAGCAGGCGGTCGAGGTGCTGCCCGAGGACGACGAGGCCACCCTCCACGAGCGGATCAAGGTGGTCGAGCGGGCCCTGCTGGTCGACGTCGTCGGACGGGCTGCGCGTCACGGGATCCGCCTGGAGGGGCGCCAGGCACGGCTCCTCGAGCCCGCGGGCTAGACTCGCCACGGCCGTGACTGGCGTCCGAGGTGGAACCGACCACCAGGGAGCGGCCGAGTTCCCCTGCAGCGCACCGTCCGCCTGGGTGCCTGGGTCCCTGCCCGAGCCGGCAGCCGCGTGACCACCGTCGCGCGTCCACCGGCAGCGCCGACCCAGGAGGTCCCGTGCCGCACGACCTGCCCACCCTTCCCACCGTGACCGACCCGAGCGCCCCGCAGACCCGGCGCCCGCTGCGCCGTGCCCTGGTGAGCGTCTACGACAAGACCGGCCTGGCCGAGCTCGCCACCGCCCTGCACGCCGCCGGGGTCGAGATCGTCTCGACGGGTTCGACGGCCGGCCGGATCGCCGAGGCCGGGGTGCCGGTCACCCGGGTCGAGCAGCTCACCGGCTTCCCCGAGTGCCTCGACGGCCGGGTCAAGACCCTGCACCCGCGGGTGCACGCCGGGATCCTGGCGGACACGCGCCGGCCCGAGCACGTCGAGCAGCTGACCGAGCTCGGCGTCGAGGCCTTCGACCTCGTCGTCGTCAACCTCTACCCGTTCGCGGCCACGGTGGCGTCGGGGGCCGCCCCCGACGACGTCGTCGAGCAGATCGACATCGGGGGGCCGTCGATGGTCCGCGCGGCCGCGAAGAACCACCCGAGCGTCGCCGTCGTCGTCGACCCCGCCCGGTACACCGACGTCGCCGCGGCCGCCGCGGAGGGCTTCACCCTGGCCGAGCGTCGGGCCCTCGCCGGCGCGGCCTTCGCCCACACCGCGGCCTACGACGTCGCCGTCGCCTCGTGGTTCGCCTCCTCCTACGCCCCCGACGCCGAGGCCGAGTCCTCGGGCTTCCCGGCCTTCGCCGCGGCCACCTGGGAGCGCCAGTCGGTGCTGCGCTACGGCGAGAACCCGCATCAGCGCGCGGCCCTGTTCGTCAACCCCGCCGTGCCGGGTGCGGCCACCGGGCTGGCCCAGGCCGAGCAGCTGCACGGCAAGGAGATGAGCTACAACAACTACGTCGACGCCGACGCTGCCTGGCGGGCCGCGCACGACCACGCCGAGCCGGCCGTGGCGATCATCAAGCACGCCAACCCGTGCGGGATCGCCGTGGGGGCTGACGTCGCCCAGGCCCACTCCCGGGCCCACGCCTGCGACCCGCTCTCGGCCTTCGGCGGGGTGGTCGCCGCCAACCGCACGGTGACCAGGGCCATGGCCGAGCAGGTGGCACCCGTGTTCACCGAGGTGGTGCTGGCGCCGGACTTCGAGGCCGACGCGGTCGAGGTGCTGACCCAGAAGAAGAACATCCGGCTGCTGCGGGTGCCCGGACCGGCCAACACGGCGCCGGTCGAGCTGCGGCCGATCAGCGGCGGGCTGCTCATGCAGGGCGCGGACCGCGTCGACGCCGTGGTCGAGGGCGGCGGGGACGACCCGTCGACCTGGACCCTCGCGACGGGTCCGGCGGCCGACGACGCGACCCTGGCCGACCTCGCCTTCGCCTGGCGGGCGGTGCGCGCGGTCAAGTCCAACGCGATCCTGCTCGCGGCCGACGGTGCGTCGGTGGGCGTGGGCATGGGACAGGTCAACCGGGTCGACTCGTGCCGTCTCGCGGTCGAGCGGGCCAACGCGGGCCAGACCGAGCGGGCCCGGGGGGCGGTCGCGGCCTCGGACGCCTTCTTCCCCTTCGCCGACGGCCTTCAGGTGCTGCTCGACGCCGGGGTGCGCGCGGTCGTCCAGCCCGGTGGCTCGGTGCGGGACGAGGAGGTCGTCGCCGCGGCCCAGGCCGCCGGCGTGACCCTCTACCTCACCGGCACCCGCCACTTCGCCCACTGACCCCAGCCCACCCCGGCTCGTGTCAGAACCTCGGATACCCAGGGGTACCCGAGGTTCTGACACGAGCTCAGGCGGATCTCGTGTCAGAACCTGGGGGTGCCAGAGGTATCCCAGGTTCTGACACGAGGGGTGGGGGTCAGGGCAGGAGGGCGGTGCGCAGGGGGGTGGCGGGGTCCGTGGCGCGGGGGCGGTCCAAGGTCGGCAGGGTGGCACCGGCGAACAGCTTGCGCGCTGCGGCGACGTCGCGAGGACGGTCCACCGCGAGGACCGCGGTCAGCCGGTCGGTCCCCGGGGCGAACCACAGAGCGGTGAACCCGTCGCCGGCCCCGGCCGGGGTGCCGCGCAGCACGACCTCGTCGGCAGTGCCCGGCAGGCCGTAGCAGGCCAGCTCGTGGCCCAGCTGGGTCGAGAACACGTACGGTGCGAGGTCCTCGAGCGGGGCCTCCGGCTCGAGCAGCCCACGGACTGCGACGGCCGGGCCGCGCAGCGCGCCGTCCCAGTGGCCCCCGGGCACCCAGCCGTGCCGCGCGGACCGTCG
>NZ_JALPKN010000327.1 GCF_023630195.1 Actinotalea sp. C106
CGGCCCTCGTGCTGCTGCTGCGTGCCGCGCCACCGGCGGCCCCTGAAGAGGCCCCGGGCGCCGGCATCGACCGCCGACCGTTCCTGCGCCTGGTGGCCGTCGCCACAGCGGTCGCGGCCACCGGTGCCGTGGCCGGACGATGGATCACGTCGGCCGGTCGTGTCGAGCAGCTGCGGGCGGCCTTTCGTCTTCCGCGCCCCGCGCGTCCCGCCCCGCCGGTCCCCGACGACGCCGACCTCGCGCTCGCCGGGCTGACCCCGCTGTTCATCGCGAACGACGACTTCTTCCGCATCGACACGGCGCTGACCGTCCCGCAGGTGGACCCGACGCTGTGGTCCCTCGAGGTCCGCGGCATGGTGGGCCAACCCTTCACCCTCACCTACGAGGACCTGCTGGCGATGCCCCAGGTCGAGGCAGACATCACCCTCGCCTGCGTCTCCAACGAGGTCGGCGGAGGGCTGGTGGGCAACGCCCGATGGCAGGGCGTACCGCTGCGGACGCTGCTGGACCAGGCAGGCGTGCAGGCCGGTGCCACCCAGCTGCTGGGGCGGTCGGTGGACGGCTTCACCGCCGGGTTCCCCACCGAGCTGGCGCTGGAGGTCGAGGACGCCATCGTGGCCCTCGGCATGAACGGGGAGCCGCTGCCGGCAGTCCACGGCTACCCTGCCCGCCTGATGATCCCAGGTCTCTACGGCTACGTGTCGGCCACGAAGTGGTTGTCCGTCATCGAGCTGACCACCTTCGAGGACGAGGTCGGGTACTGGATCCCCCGAGGTTGGGCGAGGGAGGGCCCGGTCAAGACGCAGTCGCGGATCGACGTGCCGCGCCCCTCGTCGACCGTCCGGGCCGGCCTCCAGGCGGTCGCGGGCGTGGCCTGGGCCCCTACCCGGGGGATCGGGCGCGTCGAGGTGAGCATCGACGACGGCCCGTGGGTCGAGGCTCGCCTCGCCGCCCCGCTGGACGTGGACTGCTGGCGGCAGTGGGTCCACGAGTGGGACGCGACGCCGGGTCGGCACGTCCTCGTCGTCCGCGCCACCGACGGCGACGGCACGACGCAGACGGATCGACGCACGCCCGTCGCCCCCGACGGCGCGAGCGGACACCACACGGTCGAGGTCGTCGTCGAGGGGTGAACGGTGTGCGTCCTCGAGGCGTCGCAGGCCTCACACGTGCAGGGCCACGGCGACGATGATCGCGACCGCGAGGCCCAGGGCACCGAGCACCGTTCCCGCGACCGCCGGGCCGTCTTCCCGCACGGCGTTGTCGAGATGGTCGATCAACGCGTTGCCCCCTGCATCCGCGATGAGGAACGACACGACTCCCGTGTCGAGCAGGACTCCACACTTCGGGGGGTGAGCGACGTCTTAGGTGTGCAAGCACATCCCACGCACCGGAGGTCCCCATGACCAGCACCACCCGTACCCGCCCCAGCCGCACCATCCGGCTCACGGCGATCAGCATCGCGGCCACCGGCATCTGCGTCGCGGGGGCCGGACTGGCCGCTGCCACCAACCCGGGCTCGAGCTTCGGCCAGGCGGTCGGGTCCGCGGCCGAGGCGGTCGGCGTCGACTGGTCGTCCATGCCCGATGGGTACAGTCAGGCTCAGTACGAGGCGTTCTGGGACGCCGGGTACACCTCGGCAGACGTCGTCGAGCTGGCCGAGCTCTGGCAGATCGACGACACGGACACCAAGGCACGCGCAGGCCAGATGATCCTCGACGGCGAGCAGCTCCCCTTCGCCCCCGGGACGCACACCTTGTCAGGGGTGCCGGACGAAGCGCTGCCCGCGCTCGAGGAGTTCTGGGCCGCGGGCTACACGGTCGAGGACGTGCAGGCCCTGAGCGACCTGTGGAACACCGACCCCGTGGAGACCAAGACGCTGGCCGGCCAGGTCCTGCTCGACGGCGAGACCCTGCCGGTCGAGCCGAGCGGGACGCCGACCGCCACGACGAGCAACTGACCCGTGCGCCCGGCACCGCTGATGACTCGCCCGGAGGCGACCATCCCATCCCTGACGCTACGCACCGGCTTCGAGGTCGAGCTGCTCGCGCCGGCCGGCTCTGACCGGCAGACGCTCGCGGAAGCCCTGGCGGACCGCCACGCCGGCAGGGTGACTCGGTCCTTCCACATGGACAGCGAGCCGTCGGCGGTGCCCGGCGTCGGCGTGTTCCGGCACCTCTCCCCCGCATTCGACGTGGTCGACGGCGTCGGGACGCCCGTCGCGAGGCTCGCGGACGACATCACCCTCACGGCCGACCTGGTCGGGACGACCGCACGACCCGGGCACCGCGGGTGGTACCGGCTGCTGTGCGACGAACCACGCCTGCTCCGCCTGATCGAGCGGTTCGCCGACCCGGCAGCGCCCCTGCCCGAGGTCCTGGCCCCGGTCGCCGAGCTGTTCGGCACACGGGTCGAGGTGGTGGGCGGTGCGGCGCGGGTGAACGACAGCGCAGGAGCCACCGTCGCCGTCGTGATGCCCCTGCCCGCCGGCCGCGAGCGACCCTGCGAGGTGATCACACCACCGATCACCACCAGCCACGGCCGAGCGCTCGAAGACCTGCTGGGCCCCGCGCGGGACCTCGGCTTCACGGTTCCCGCCGAGGCCGCGGTCCATCTGCACCTGGACGGCGGCCCCTTCCGGCGGCCCGCGGCGTTCGCCAACCTGGTGCGGCTGTTCGCCCACTGGCGTGATCCCCTGTGGGCAGCCCTGGGGACGAACAGCGAGTGCCGGCGTCTGGCCCCGCTGCCCGCCGAGCTGCTCGAGCTCGTGGACCGCGGCGACCACCAGTGGCCAGGTCTGCAGGCGGCCGCGCGCGAGATCGGGCTGACGAAGTACGCCGACGTGAACCTCACGCAGCTGGTCTCCGCGCGGCCCGTGCGCGACACCGTCGAGGTGCGCATCCTGCCTGGAGCGATCGACACCTCGGGCATCCTCGGTGGGGCGGCACTGGTGGAGAGCCTCCTGCGTCGGTGCCTCGACGACGCACCGGTCCCGCGACCCGACGCCGACGCCGCGCGGGACCCCGCAGGGGCGCTCGAGGCGATGGCGACGACGGGAGCGGTCCGATGACGACCTGGCTGTCGGTCACCGGACCGGACACGGCCCCGGTCCCGCGCGTCGCGGAGGTTCCGGCCCCCGCCCACGCCCCCGCCCACGACGCCGAGACTGCGGCCGGGGC
>NZ_JALPKN010000328.1 GCF_023630195.1 Actinotalea sp. C106
GGGCCAGCCACCGCCGGCGCGGCATCGGGGCCGCGGTCAAGGCCGCCTCGGTCGTGGCCCTCGCGGCGGAGGGCGTGCGCACCTTCCGCACCGGCGGCGCCGGGGACAACGCCGCGAGCCTGGGCGCCAACCGAACGGTCGGCTACACGGTCACCGAGCGCTGGCTCGCCTACCGCGAGCCCGCTGTGCCAGCCGGACGTGCCGGTCAGGAGGCGACGGTCAGGAGGTGACTGTCAGGAGGAGACGTCCGCGGTCGTGAACCGGCTCCAGGCCAGGGAGGCGAAGATCGCGACCCACGCCCCCTGCACCGCGAGCCCCTGGCCGAGCACGCCCCAGTCGATCTCGAGGCGCAGGAACTCGGCGAAGTCGAGCCAGTGGTGGGTGAGCAGTCCCGGGTGGAGCGCCGCGAGCTGGGGCAGCGTGTCGAGCACGGCCGAGACGATCGCGACCACGACGGTCGCGGCCATGGCCCCGACCGGCACCTCGGTCAGGGTCGAGAAGAACAGCCCGACGGCCACCAGCCCGGTCAGGGAGAGCCCCACGTAGAGCGCGACCCCGGCGATCCGCAGCACACCGTCGCCGAGCGGCACGGTGCTGCCCGAGAGCAACGTCACCTCGTCGAGCCCGAACAGGACCGCCCCGGTGAGCAGGGCCACCAGGGCGATGGCCGCCACCGCCGCCCCCGCGAAGGCCAGGGCAGCGACGCCCTTGACCACCAGGACCCGTGTCCGTGAGACGGGCACCGCCAGCAGGTAGCGCAGGGTGCCGGCCTGGGCCTCCCCCGCGATCGCGTCCCCCGAGGCGATGCCGATGGTCAGCGGCAGCAGGAAGGGCAGGCACATCACCAGGGCCGAGACCACCAGGAACAGCCCGTTGCCGGTGACCCGGCCGACGAACCCTGGGCCTTGACCCGCGAGTGCGGAGTCCTGGGTGACGAACAGGACGATGCCCAGCAGCAACGGCACGGTCGCGAGCCCGACGAGCAACGTGATGTTGCGCCGTCGACCGAAGACCAGGCTCAGCTCGCTGCGCAGCAGCCGCGATCCACCCTCAGCGCGCGACATCGAAGCCCTCCCCGGTGAGCGTGACGAAGAGCTGCTCGAGGCTCGGCCGGCGCGCCTCGAGCCCCACCACGGGCACCCCGGCTCCGACCAGGGCCGCGGTGGCGGTCTCGGGGGCCACCGTCCCCAAGGAGGCGGTCACCTCGGGCCCCTCGACGACCAGGGCCTCCAGGCCGAGGGCGGTGAGCACCTCGGTCGCGGTCCCGACGTGCTCGACGGCGGTCCGCACGACCAGGGTGGGTTCCCCCCGCTGGGTCAGGGTGAGCCGCTCGTCCTGCACCAGGAGCCGTCCCTGGCTCATGATCCCGATGTGGGAGCACACCTGGTCGATCTCGGCCAGCAGGTGCGAGGAGACGAGCACCGTCGTGCCGGCGTCGGCCAGCTCACGGATCAGGTGCCGCACCTCGCGGGTGCCCTGCGGGTCGAGGCCGTTGGTGGGCTCATCGAGCACGAGCAGGTCCCGGGGGCGCAGCAGGGCGGCCGCCAGCCCCAGGCGCTGCTTCATGCCCAGGGAGTACTGGCGGAACGGCTTGGCCGCGGCCGCCGCGAGCCCGACCCTCTCGAGGGCCGCGTCGCTGCGTCGCCGCGTGGTGCGCGGGTCGGCGGTGGCGTCAGCCGCGTCGAGCCGGGCGAGGTTGGCGAGGCCGGTCAGGTACGGGTGGAACGCCGGGCCCTCCACGAGGACCCCCACCCGGGGCAGCACCGAGCCGCCACCCTCGGGCATGGGCTCCTCGAGGAGCCAGGCCCGCCCCGCCGTGGGGCGCACCAGCCCGAGGAGCATGCGGATCGTCGTCGTCTTGCCCGAGCCGTTGGGACCCAGGAACCCGTACACCGAGCCACGGGGCACCTCGAGGTCGATCCCGTCGACCGCCACCTGCCCCGAGCGGAAGCGCTTGGTGAGCCCAGCGCTCCGCACCGCGGGTGGGGTCACGCCATGCCGCGCAGCGTCTCGGCGGGCACCGCACCGACCAGCACCCGACCGTCCTCGGTGACGAGCAGGCTCAGCAGGCTCGAGCTCAGCAGACGCCCCTCGGGGACCTCGGTGGTCAGCTGCTCGTAGAGGGCCGCGCCGTCGAGGCTGAGGCCGGGGTGACCGCCCTCACCGTCCTCGGGGAGGAACTCGCCGATGAGCTCCTGGGCGCTCTCCGAGCCCAGGGTCCGCTCGCTGCCCGGCACGCTCGTCAGCGCTGCCGGGTCGCCGGCGACCAGGGAGGCGACGTCGAGCCCGGTCAGGGTCGTGACGCTCTCCCACCCCTCGCCCGCGACGGTGACGCCCTCAGGCAGCTCGCCCTCGGCGGGGCCCTCGGGCTTGTCCATCTCGGTGGTCTCGGGCAGCGGGACCACGACCTCCTCGACCGCGGCGCTCGCCGGGGCCGTGAACTCGAGCACGGCGTCCTCGGGGGCCGCGAAGGTCACGTCGGTGAAGCCGACGTCCAGCGCGGGGGTGGTCTCGTCCTGCGTGCTCCACACCTGGACCCGCAGGGGGGCCGAGGTCTCGGCGTCGACCGCCACGACGGCCCGGGCCACGAGGGTCTCGGCCGGGCGCGGGGTCACGACGAGCTGGTAGGCGTCGCGGCCGGCCACGGTCGTCTGGGCGTCGAGGGAGACGGTCGAGTGCTCCTCGGCGCGGTCGAGCACGAGGCGCGCGGCCTCCTCGGGGGTCGGCAGCTCGCCGGCGACCTCGGGGCTGGAACCCTCGCGCAGCTGGTCGGCGAGGGCCTCGTAGCGCGCCTCGTCCTCGGCGCTCAGCGCGTAGTGGACGACGGCGTCCTCCTCGCTCGAGTACGTCCAGGCCTCCGGACCGTCGCGCACCACCGAGTACTCCGAGGCCGGACCGAGCAGGGCGGCCCGCGAGCGCTCCTCGCCGTCGGTCCACACCCGGATGGTCGAGCTGCCGGCGAGCAGGGCGATCGGGTCCGCGCCGGCGATCTCGGCGAACGGGATCTCGGGCAGGCCGAGGCGCGCCGTGTAGACCGCGGTGCCGGAGAGCGCCATCGGCTCGGCCTCGGCGACCTCGGCGAGCAGCTCGAGCGGGGGGCCGCCTACGGGATCACCTCGATCCCGACGATCAACATCTACTCGGGCGGCGAGCTGATCAA
>NZ_JALPKN010000329.1 GCF_023630195.1 Actinotalea sp. C106
CCCCTCGGCACGGCCCGCGTCCCGGGCCCGCATCACGTGCATCGGGTCAGGGAGCTCGCCGGCCCACACGCGGGCGCCGTCCGCGGCGTCGTCGGCCCGCTGGAGCTCGCCGCCGCGGCGGCGCAGGAAGATGAGGGAGGCGACGCCGGTCGCTGCCGCGAGCAGGACCGAGATCTCGCCGACGGTGTCCCAGGCGCGGATGTCGACCAGGGCCACGTTGACGACGTTCTTGCCCCCGCCGAAGACGTAGCCCTCCTCGGCGAAGTCCACCGAGACGGGCGGGTGGATCCGCGCCCCGGGCACGATCAGGGCCAGGGCGCCCACGGTGACGCCGACCGCGAGGCCGATGGCCAGACGGACCCAGCGGCTCGCGGCCAGGGGGCGCACCGAGAAGTACGCGGGCAGGCGACGCAGCACCAGCACGAAGATCACCAGCATGATCGTCTCGACCAGCACCTGGGTCAGCGCGAGGTCCGGGGCCCCGTGCAGCAGGAAGAGGTAGGCCACCGCGTAGCCGCTGATCCCCGCGAGCACCACGGCCTTGAGCCGCCGTCGGGCGTTGGCCGCGAGGATCATGGCGCCGCCGGCGAGGAGCGCCGCGAGCAGCTGGACGGGACTGTCCCACGGCCGCACGCCGTCGGGCCCCGGCAGCGTGGTGCCGACGACGAGGGCTGTGACGGCGAGGCCGACGAGCACCAGGAGGATCGTGCCGAGGTAGAAGGGCAGGGACCCGCGCTGGGTGACGGCGGTGAGGTCACCCGCGAGCTCGTCGAGACGCCGCATGCCGCGGCGGTACCCGCGGTCCGCGTCCCAGGGGAACCGCACCCTGGACTGCCAGCCCTCGACGCGGGCCCGCGCCCAGAACATCAGCGTGCCGACGGCCAGGATCAGGACGGTCAGCGCGAGGGCCGGGGTGAGACCGGCCCACAGCACCAGGTGGCCCGGGTCCCCGGGGTAGGTGTCGGCGTGCGGGGCCAGGAGCTCCTCGCCCAGCTCAGGGGTCAGGGCCAGGAGCAGCCCGAGGAGGGCGAGCACCGCGGCGGGCAGCACGAGCACCAGGGGCGGGTGCTTGATCCTCAGCGGACCGTCGTCCCCGGCCACCCCGGCGGCGACCGCCGCCGCATGGGGGGCTGCGTCGTCGTCGGAGGTCGCGTGGGTGCGCTTGGTGGCGAAGGCCCCCCACCAGAACCGCAGGCCGTAGGCCACGGTCAGGGTCGAGCCCACCACCATGGCGACGAGGACGAGCAGGCCGACCGCGGTGCCGCCGTCGTGCACGAAGGCCTCGAGGGCGGCCTCCTTGGCGACGTACCCCGCGAAGGGAGGAAGACCGATCATCGAGGCGGTCGAGAGGGCACCGACGGCCGCGGTGATGGGGAGCTCACGGCCCACCCCGGTCAGGCGGCGCAGGTCACGGGTGCCGGTCGCGGCGTCGACCACGCCGACGGTGAGGAAGAGGGAGGCCTTGAACATCGCGTGCGCGCCCAGCATCGCCAGGCCCGCCAACGCGGCGGCGCGCGAGCCGAGGCCGACCAGGAGCACCAGGAGGCCCAGCTGGCTCACGGTGCCGAAGGCGAGGATGAGCTTGAGGTCGTTCTGGCGCAGCGCGCGGTAGCCGCCGACCACGAGGGTGCCGCAGCCCAGCACGATGACGATCCCGCGCCAGACCCCGAGCTCGCCGAAGCCGGGGGCGAACCGGGCCACGAGGTAGACCCCGGCCTTCACCATCGCGGCGGCGTGCAGGTACGCCGAGACGGGGGTCGGTGCGGCCATCGCGGCGGGCAGCCAGAAGTGCAGCGGGATGAGGGCGGACTTGCTCGCTGCCCCGGCGAGGAGGAGGACGACGGCGACGGTCGCGAGGGTGGTGGTCGTCCCGGCCGGGATACCACCGCCCGCGCTGGCCAGGGCCACCACCTCGGAGATCCGGTAGGTGCCCGTCGTCTCGCCCACCAGCACGATCCCGACCAGCATCGCGAGGCCACCCGCGGTGGTCAGGATGATGGCCTGCATCGCGGCCCGGCGGGAGGCCTTGCGCTCGGCGTAGTGGCCGATGAGGAGGTAGGAGAAGACCGTGGTCAGCTCCCAGAAGACGTACAGCAGGAGCATGTCGTCGGTCACGACGAGGCCGAGCATGACGCCCGCGAAGGCCACGAGCACCCCGCCGAAGCGACCCAGGCCGCCCGCCGTCGCGGCGAAGTAGCGCGAGCAGTAGACGAGGACGAGGGCGCCGACCCCGCCGACCATCAGCACCATGAGCCAGGACAACGTGTCGAGCCGGAAGGCCAGCTCCATGTTCAGCGCTGGCACCCACGGGACCACCTCGACCGGGCCGTCCCCGGCCATCACCTCGCCGGTCCGGCTCAGGGCCCAGGCTGCGGCCGAGGCCGGGGCGAGGGCCATGACCAGGAACGCACGACGACCGAGCCACTGCACCAGGAGCGGCGCGCCGAGAGCCACCACGAGGTGGGCGGCGAGCAGCAGAAGCACGTCCGGCTCCGTCCGGTCGGGGGCGGTGGTCGGTCGGGATGGTCAGTGCCTGTCGGGAGCCCGCCGTCGCGCAGGCGCCAGCGGGCCCTGGAGGGGCGTCATGTTGTCAAGACGATGAACGCGAGCACGCACCCGCAGACATGCCACGGGGGTGCGTCACTGAACAGGACCATCGTACCTTCCGGCTCTCGAGCACCGGCTAGCGTGGCGGGGTGGACGCCCTGCAGATCGCCGCCCTCGCCGTCGCGGTCCTGGCGACCGTCCTCGGCGTCACCGTCTTCTCCTTCGGGGTGCGTGCGATCGTGCGCACCGTCGCGCAGGGGGGCCCGGCCCCCGACCGCACCGACCACCGGTGGCTGCGGACCAGACTGGCCCTCGGGCTGCTGCTCGGGCACGGCCGGTTCCAGCACCGTCCGGTGGTCAAGGCCGCGCACTGGGTGGTCATGGTCAGCTTCCCGGTGCTGTTCTTCACGCTGGTGGCCGGGTACGGGCAGATCGTCGACCCCCACCTGGCCCTGCCCGCGGTCGCGTGGGTCGCCCCGCTCGGCTGGCTGGTCGAGGGCTTCGCCTGGCTGGGGCTGCTCGGCATCCTCGCCCTGGTGCTCGTGCGGCAGCGTGCCCACCCCCGCCGCGGGGAGGCCGCCGCCGGGGCGCCGTCGGCC